>JBFMBP010000084.1 GCA_040755155.1 Candidatus Omnitrophota bacterium
GGCGTTAGCGAACAAATGGAATTTTCCCGACGAGCTCGTTCACGCCATTCGCTTCCATCACACTCCGGAAGCCTCTAAGAACAAGTCCATTCTTACGGCTATCGTCAACCTTGCGGATGCGATCGTGTTGGAACTCGGCTATGGCGTTCAATTGGAGCAAATGAAGCATCCCGCCAGCAGCTACGCCTTGAAAATCGCCAAAATTGACGAGGAACTTTACAATTCCCTCCGCGATGCCGCCGAAGAACAAATTTCTCAATTCGCCTCCCAATTCATCGCTGTGGAAGATTGAATCGGTAAATGACCAGCAATAGTCGTTTTATTCTAGGATAATCCTTGTGAGTACAAAGAAAGGGAAGAATGTCTAATCTTCCATCTGGTCATTGGTGATGATAATTATAAACAACGTTATAAATATTCAATATTTATGAATATCGAGGGTAAAATGAATGTACCTACAAGCGCAGAAGAATGGTTGGAATTACCCGAAATCAGCGTACCACCGGTAGATAGTAAAATATATCATGTGTTAAAAGTAGGTTTTGCTTTAACTTCAAAACAGGAATGCTACAAATTAAGTATTCCAGCGATTGAAAAGGAGATTGGCAGGTGTATATTGCCTACCTGTTTAATTAAAAATATCGATGGGAAACAAGTGCTTCATAGGTGCCCGCTAAGTTTAACTGAATGGGCAATATCAACAGTAGCGCTAGCTCAAGCTGGAATGAATCCATTACCTTGTGATATTGAGTTCGGAATAATGGGAGATAGGGTTTATGCAGAAATGTTATGATTAATTATTTTTCTAGATGTATAAGATTTAGCGAGAAAAGTAAAGATTTATTCAGAACGCCAAGCAGGCGTTTCGGGGGTGGCAAGGGCAAGGTTATTTTTTGCCCTTGAGTAATCCCCACGACTTGTGGGTAAAGATCAGCCCTTTGGGAGAGAGGGGTAGGGTGAGGGGGGGTAAGTTTAATCTTATCAGCCCTCACATAACCACTCTCAATCTTGGTAGAGGGATTGGGGAAACAGCAAATTAATTGAAAAATGGCCTTCGTGCATAATATGAGTCACAATCCTTTGCGGATAACGATATCGCAAATGGGACCTCGGCTGCGCTCTCCTTTCAGCACAATGTGGCCGTAATTCGATTCGCCTATGCAGGTTTTCACGATCCAATTCAATCCATTATTGAATTTATTCAAATACCGGTTGTCGATCTGTTCCACATCGCCTAAACATACGCATTTGGAACCGTGGCTCATACGGGTCAGGAGGCTGCGCACTTCCACCCGCGAAAGGTTTTGCGTCTCGTCGACGATCACGAACGCATTTTCGATGTTCATGCCGCGGATATAGGCGATAGGCAGAATTTCGAAGAATTCGGGATTGAGTTTTAATTTTTGCGGCGTTGAGTCGTCCGTGAATACGCGGCTGCATTTGCTCTTCCGTTGCAAATGCAATTTGTAGATCAAACTGCGAAGATACCGTACATATGGATCGACCTTGTCTTCCACGTCGCCGGGAAGAAAGCCGAGACTGTCGCCCACTTCGATAGTCGGTTTGATGAGGTATATTTTTTCGTATTTCTTGTCCTGAATCACTTCCTGCATGGCGGCGGCTAAAGAAATATACGATTTGCCGTATCCGGCCTTGGATTGAATGGTTACCAGATGGATGTGGGGGGATAGCATCAGTTCAAAGGCCAGATTCTGATAGACGTTCAACGGCTTGACATTCCATACCTTGTGTTCGTAATCGATGATTTTGCTTTCCGACGGCGAAATATGGAGAAGCGGCTTGCCGTTTTCCCAGGAAAAAGAATTGGGAATAAAGCCATTGTTTCCCGGTTCGAATCCAGTATATAACTGCGATTCGGATTGAAAGGGGATGGAGCCTTCGAACGGTTCGCTGGCGATTTGGTGGTATTTGCATAAGACGCGGAACAATTTGTCGTTGGTTACCAGTATGGGATTTGGGATTCCCGAATGTTTGATGTCTTCCAAAATTCGCAAATCGCCGTTGGGATGTTTGGAAAATTCGGCGCCGATGATCCGAATATAATCGCCGCCTTCAATCTCATCTATAACCCGCGAAACGATGGGCGCCAACCGCTTGTCTTTCTTGAGGCTGTCCAATTCGAGAATGACGGTATAAGGCAAATAAATATTGTTTTCCGTTCCGTTGCGCAAAATTTCAAAGCATTTAGGATTGTCCAGCAATACGCTCGTATCGACAACGAAATTTTTCTGCATAAATGCCTCCGGCCCAGGAATCGTTCGCGATTCCTGGCGAATGATTATTAGGATTCATTTTTTCAGGGGCTTTATTCAAGGAGGGGATTACCCCGCTGTTTGAGATAGCCCGATCGACGAAAGAGAGTGGTTTCAATATCATAAACAGGACGCAAATTTCGCATTGAATTATAGGTATGGTAAAATTCTATGATATAACATCATATAAGTCAATAAATTACTTTATTTAATTTCCATTAAGCCGGATCTATTTCCCGTACTATTGAAAAATGAATAGGTTACGTTCATGATGGGAAAGGGAGGGAAATCCTAGCGGATGCCTCCTGGCATCCATTTCGACATGATTTCATCGAAATGGGGATGGATAAAATCAAAAAGAATCGACGCTGAACGCCCGGCAGGCATTCTGGAACGTTAATGCGCCGATATTCTCCAAGGTTACTCCTCGCAGTTCCGCCAGTTTCTTCGCCGTTTCCACCAGCATTTTGGGTTCGCATGTCCCTCCTCGATAAGGAATCGGGGCGAGATATGGGGCGTCGGTTTCGATGAGTAAGTTCTCTTCCGGAACGAGACTGGCGATCCGTTGCATTTCCTTGGCGTTCTTGAAAGTGAGAATGCCGGAAAAGGAGATGAAATAGCCTAACGCCGCCGCCTTTTCCATAACGGTTTGCGAGGCGGTGAAGCAATGCAGGATAGCGGCGGCGGGGGGATCGCTTTCCAGAATCCGCAGAAAATCTTCGTCAGCTTCCCGCAGATGAACGATAAGAATTTTTCCCAATTCATTGGCCAATCGCGACTGCTCGCAGAAGCGTTCGATTTGCATCTCTTTCGGTCCCGAGGGGTAGTGGTATTCCAATCCCGCTTCGCCAATGGCGCAGACCTTGGGATGAGCTGCCAAGGTCCGCAGCTCTTCGATGTAACCATTCGCAGCCTTCGCCGCCGCATGAGGCGAGACGCCCACAGCGGCATATAAACCGGGATAGCGTTGCGCTTGTTCGACGGCGCGGCGGCTGCTTTCGAGATCGTAGCCCACGACGGCGCCGCGCGCAACGCCGGCTTGAACCGCTTCCAGCCACACGCTTTCTTCTCTGCCCATTAAAATGGGATCGTTCAAGTGGTGATGGCTGTCGAAAAATCGGATTTCATTCATGGGGCTATTATCGAAGCATTAGATATTCGATCGGATCGAATCCCGTCGTCAATTTGACGCCTAAAACGAATAGAAGCGTATAGATAATACCGAGAAAAACCTTCTCGTTCATTTTCTTATTCATCCATACGCCCAAAAAAACGCCCACGGGGACGAAGGGCAATAAAAACGCACTCGTCGAAAAACGGTCGAGGTTAATCAAATGGAGATAGAAATAGGGGATTAATTTCAAACCGTTGACGATAGTGAAGAGAATCACTGTGGTTCCGACAAACAACCGGCGGCCCATATTTTGCGGTAGGAGATACATCGTAGCTACCGGACCGGCGGCGTGGGCCAAGCTGGAGGTCAAGCCGATGCCGGTTCCGAAAATCCAGCCATGCCACCCTTGCGGATGGTAGTCTTTCAGTTCTTTCATGATCCAAAATTTTCCCATTTCATAAACCACATACAACAAGGTAAGGACGCCGATCCAGAATTTCAGGTCTACGCCTCCTTCTTGTCCTTGGGTTTTCCAGAGGATCAAACTTCCGAGAGAAATGCCGATTACGACGCCGGGCAGCAGATAAATGAGGTTCTTTTTATCGAAAGTGGAACGGTAATGATACAGTGCGAAGAGATCGCAGGAGCATAAGATCGGCAGCATAACGGCGATGGCCGCTTTTTCGTCGCCATTCATGGCGAAGATAAGAATGGGAACCGCCGCGATTCCCACCCCTCCGCCGAAGCCTGCTTTGGCGATTCCCACTAATATGACAGCTAAGGGGGCTAAAAGATAAAATTCCATATTCGTCTCGGATAAAGACTTACTTAATGGCTATTTGACTCAAGTCGATAAAGTGGAGAGGTAGACTTTGAAGGGTGCGAAAATCTGGATCCGTGGTCACGAATAGTTCGCATCCATATTTAACGGCGAAAGCGATATGGGTTGCATCAATGGCTTTAAGGTTATCTCGTTGAGCGCAAAGCAGCGCGTCAATGAACACCGTATCGAACGCAGTAAATCGAATGGCTTCCGAGAAGACTTTATTGTAGCGGATAATAATGTCATTCCGGTTCATTCGATAAGGTTTAAGCAATACTTCAAGGATTACTAAATCGGAAAAGCATAATTGCCACCCATTGTCCCCCAATGATTTCAATTCTATTTGCACAATATCTCGATAAACTGGAATCCCTTCAGCGCAAGCGATCCAAATGGAGGAGTCAAGATATGCGTATTTCATCCATTCATCCTCTCGCTTCATGGAGGTCGCGGATGATCTCCTCGTGAGTGAGGCGGGGAAAATCAAGTTTATCGAATTCCTCAAACGCTTTCTCTATCGCCGACCAATGGCCTTTTTCAGTATTGTGAATTCCCGCTTCGCTAGTTTCCAAGATAACGATATCCCCTGGCTTGAGCGCAGGCGATTTCACGCGCAGAACTCCTTGTTCTGTAACTTCCGCTGTGAGACTCATAGCGCCTCTCCTTTTGACTCCTTTGATCAATTGTTGCGTCAGAATAAGCATATTGTATTCGTTTTTGGAAGGCAATGATCGATGCGATAAAACATTCCCTTTATCCCGGCTCAAGAATGACCAGGCTTATTCGAAGAGGAAGGATGCGAATTTCCCGCTAAGCCGGATGGGGATGAACGAGAAAATGATGTTTGGATGCATCTATATGTTTCCTGATTATTGTACCTTGAAATGGAAGAAGCCGAAACCCTAGGAATTTCTTCTTAGGCTTATCGAAACCGCCAGGCAAAACGGTTTTCTGAAAATAATTAGGCACACCGGTTGCATTACTACTTCGAGACGAGTTATAGCAAGCCATAAGACCGGAAATATTTGCCTAGTTAAAAGCATTTCCAGAACGAAAACGGCTGCATCAACCGGTGAAACGCTATGGTATCGCTTTTCGGGATACTCAATATAGGCACTCAGGGAATCTTCTCCGCCCAAGCCGGACTGGATGCTACGGGACAGAATATAACCAATGCCAATACCGATGGCTATTCGCGGCAGCGGGTGGTTCAGCAGGCCTCGAATCCTCTTGTAACGCCTCAAGGCGCATACGGGCAAGGAGTGGAAGTCGTTACCATCGAGAGAATTCGGGATTTGTTTTTGGAAGGGCAAATCCGCAGCGCGCAAAGCGACGTCTCTTACAATGAGGAGTTGGAAAACACGATTCTCCGCATCGAAGGCATACTCAGCGATCCTCTTGCCTCCATTACGGATACGGCGGATCAATCCTCTACCGGGGGTTTGAATAACCTTCTCTCGCGCTTTTTCCAAGCCTTCCATGAACTTTCTCTAACGCCGGAAGCGCCCGAACTGCGGACGGCGGCTATCGAAAGCGCCATCTCCTTGGCGGATACGATCAATACCATCTCGGAACAGCTCAATACGCTGCGCAGCGATTTGAACGATCGCGTATCGTTGATGGTGGAAGACCTTAACCGCATGAGCGATGAAATCGCGCAACTCAATCACAACATCGTTCTCACGGAAAGCAAGGAGAATGTCAAAGCCAACGATTTGCGCGACCGCCGGGATTTGCTGTTGTCGCAAATGTCGGAAATGATTCCCATCACGACGTCGGAAGACGAGAATGGCGCGGTAAGCGTGGCCGTGGGGGGACAGCGCATCGTCGATGGCGTACAAACCAAAGAACTGAAACTCGAGGTTGTAGAAAAAGCGAATGGCGTGAATATTGTCAGCATCCGTGTGGGCGAAAATGGCTTGTATACCTTGGATGATAAGATTCGCAAAGGCGAACTAGGCGGCGTTCTCGACGCCCGCGACCGCATCGTTCCCTTCCTGCAGCAAGATATCGACGAACTGGCGCGAGGGATCATTAATGAAGTGAATAAAATCCACAGCGGCGCAGCCGGGCTGGAAGGATACTCCTCGTTAAGAAGCCATTTCGCGATCCCCGAGGGCGCCGAGAGTCCTTCGTCGAAACTAACGCTGGATGAGATCTTCAATCATCCCAGTTTGCCTAAAGACGCGCCCCTCGGCGATTATCCCTATGCCATTCAAGAAGGATCGTTCTCCATCCGCGTCTCCGGCGCCGATGATGAAATCAAAGACGAATATGAAGTCAAAGTAGGTTTGGACGATACATTGACCGAACTGGTGGAGCGCATCGATCGCAGCGACGGCATCGTGGCGAAAGCGCAATCCGCTTTGAGTTTCAATCCGGTCTACGTCTCCGAAGTTACAGCCCAGCAAGGAGCGAAGAGTACGGAATTGAATGTAGGCTTAGGTCTTTTAAGCAGTTCGATAGGTTATCCGATCTCCGAACAACAGGGAAACTTTTCTCTCGAGATTCACATCCGGGATAGCGCCGGTAGGGAAGTGGACTCCGACGCCGCCGCCGAAGGCGTACAACCTTTTACCGTAACCTTTACTAACGCCGATACTTTGGAAAGCTTGGCGACGAAAATTCAAACCGCCGCCGGAGGCCGCGTGCGCGCCAATTTGGTTCCCAGCGAAGACGATCCCAACGTTAGCGTTTTAAAGTTGCAGACCGTCAATAACAAGGAAACGTTTTCCATTCAAAATGACGATTCGGGAATATTTCGCGCTTTCGAATTCCCGATGACCGATCCCACGGTTCCCTTGATCGGCGGCAACGCCGAACGAGCCGCCGGAACGTTTCAAGGAGATCCGGCAGACACTTTTTTGGGTGCGGGAAATCCCAGTTTCTCGCCCGCTTTTCCCGGTCCGCCTCCCAGCGTCATCTCCGATGGCAGCTTCGAACTGGTCGTTTTGGATAATAACAATACGCCAACGGTCACAACTATAACAATCTCCAATTCGGCCATTAACACAATGAACGACTTGGCGCAGGCGATCAGCCAGGCGGACGCCAATCTGGACGTAACGGTCGATGGCGGAGAACTCGTTATCAATTCCTCCAACTATCGCTCTTTCTTTTTCCAAAACGATACGACCGGCCTGATTGATGCGTTGGGATTCCAGGATATTGACGGTTTCGGAAAAATAGGGGATCAACCGTTTACGGATGGAAGTTTCGAGGTCGTCGTCGCCAACGAAACGGGAATGGTGACGAGTATTTTCGAAGTCCCTATTCAAGCCGATCCTTCCGTTGTCGGCGGCGTCATGTCGTTGCAGGATATCGTCGATAACATTAACCAGGCGGCGGGGACGGCGGGCGCGCCCGTCGTTGCTTCGATCGCCGTCGATCCTCAAAATCCTTCCTTGAATCGCATTCAAATCGATGCCGCCCGCGGATTCGAATTCACCTTCCGCAGCGACGATAGTTTAGTCCTATCGGCGCTGGGATTTACCGATGGCCCCGTTCTGGCTCAAACCCTCGACAATCCCATCAGCGGCGCCGAATATCCTATCGCTATAGGCGATAATATCGGCGGTTTGGTACGGGCGAAGATGAACGAGACGACGGATTTTCAGATTTATACTTCGACGAGCGAACGCATCGCCTTCGGCGCCGATTCCAGCCATGTTCTGGCGGCGGCGGGAATCAACGCGCTCTTCTTCGGATCGGACGGCCAGTCTATGCGGGTCAATGACGCGATCGTAGAGAACGTCAACCTGCTGGCGGTCTCCTCCGACGGCTCCGCCGGCAACAATGAAGCGGCGTTGGCTATCGCCGATTTGGAAAACGAAGGGGTGATAGGCGGGAAATCTTTGGCCGAGTCCTATCGTTCCATGATTTCGCAATTGGGCATGGAAGGCAGCCGGGCGACTCAGTTCTTCCAAACGAACGAAAAAATACTCAGCGAATTGAAAGGCTTGCGGGAACAAGATTCGGGCGTATCGCTCGACGAAGAATCGGTGAATTTGATCCGATACCAGCAAGCCTATCAGGCGTCGGCGCGGGTGATAACGACCGTCAATACTCTGTTGGATTTAATCGTCAGCCAACTCGGCCCCTGACCGGCGATCGCCGATTCAGCCGCGCCGTCTAGCGTAAGGATGCGTCCATGGTTCGCATAAGCCAAAATTTTCTCAGCGAGAGGATTTTATACAACCTGCAAACCAATATTTTGCGGGTCTCTCAATTGCAGGAACAACTCTCTACGGGACGCCGCATCAATCGTCCCGCCGATGATCCCGTCGATTTCCCTTCCGCTTTGAATCTGCGTTCGACCATCCAGCAAGGGCGCAGCTATATGAGCAATATTCAGGGAGCGCGCACGAACCTCGAATTGACCGAAACAACGATGGACAGCCTTACTGACGTATTGCAAACGATCCGCACTTTGGCGGTGCAAGGCGGAAACGACGCCGATCCCGACGCCCGGCTGGCCATAGCCAATCAAATTTCTGAACTCAATGGTCAAATATTGGATTTAGCCAACGCCAACTTCAACGGCCAATATATTTTCAGCGGCGGAAAGACCAACGCCCAAGCCTTCGTAGTGGAAAATGGAATGGTGGTTTATAAAGGGGACGATTTTATGCGGGACGTCTCTCTCAGCCAAGGCGCCAAAGTAACGACCAACCTGACCGGCTTCGATACGTTCTTGCATACGCCCAATCAAATCACCGCTTCCGTAAGCATCGCCGATGCGTCCGCTCCACTGGCGGAGCAGCTGCGGTTGGCCAATCCCAATTTCCCCAATCTCCCCCCCAGCCCCGACAGTCCATCGGGAACGAATTTAACGAGATCGGCCAATCCGGACAATTCGCCTACGTCGAAGCCGAACAATTACGCCAGTTTCTATATTCACGACGTGGAAATCAAAGTCGACCTTAGCGTGGATTCATTGCAAGACGTGCGCGACCGCATCAACGCCTCGACCTCCGAAGCCGTAGCGTCGATCAACTCCGACAATCAACTCGTCATCACTTCCAAAAGGACGGACGCCTTGGATTTGCGCGACGGCGGCCATCCGATCGGCTTTGAGGCGGATCCGCCCTTTGGGGCCAATCTCCTTGGCGCTTTGGGAATGTACAAGAGAGTGGATGGATACCGCAATCTGGCGTCGGGTTATCCCGCCGCATCGCCGTTAACGGATGGAACGGCCTCTCCCGCTCCCGCTCGTTCTCACGTAACGTTAAACAATAGCGCCTTCCTTTTTGCGGCGGCTAATACCGGCCCGTCCGATAACGCCGCATCGCCTTTTGGAGACAACATGGCGATTACCGATATGGATGCCGACGGCAATGAAGCTTTTAAAGCGAACGGCGATCCCCAATTCATCGATCGCCTGGAAGCTGTCCGCATTACGATCGACGGCGAAGTCGTAGATATCGATCTGCGTTCTTTAACACAGGGGCGGGATTTCGACGGCGTAGAAGGCAATGCGGACGACGTTCCCGGCTCGTCGCTCGGCGATTTGCTCGAATTGATTAACAATCACCCCAGTCTAAAAGGCCGCGCTACGGCGTATATCAATTCCACGGGAACCGGCATCGGCGTTACGGCGGTCAACAGCACGGATGTTTTTAAAGTCGAAAACGTGCGTAAGTTGTTCGGACGCGACATCACGACCGATGTCGCCATTGATGCAGTGACGGGCGAGGCGGCGATTAGCCAAACGGATAAACTTACGGAAAATACCAAACTCGACGATCTGCCCGGAGCATTGGTCGATGAAACGGAAGGCGGCAGTCTTGGCGTACGCCGCGCCGATCCCATGCCCGCCGGATTGCCGCCCGCCGCCAATAAGGGATTCATTTCCATCCAAAATAACGGGACGACGACTTCCGTCGATTTGCGGGAGGCGGAAACGATTGGCGATGTGATTCGCGCCATCAACGAATCGAAAGCGGGCGTCCGCGCCGAAATCAACGAATCGGGAACCGGCATCAACGTCGAATCCGCTGTCGGCAATTCCGAAGAACTCAGCATCGTCGACGTAGGCGAAGGCACAACGGCCCGCGATCTCGGCCTCTTTTCTCCCCCGGCGCCCAAGCGAATCCAATCCGATCAAGCTGTACTAGCCAATCAGACCGTCGCCGGCAATTATCCTGCGGCGTCGGAAGGCGCATTTCAAATCGAATTGCGCGACGGTTCCGGCGCAACCATGGATACTTATTCCATCTCAATCTCGAAAACCGATACGATGGCCGATATCGTCAAAAAAATCGACGAAGCGGACGGCCAATCCGGCCCCGGAGGCGGCGCTATCTCCGCCAACCTAACGGGCGGCGTTTTGAATATCGTGAGCCATTACAACGGCCAAACGATTTTTATCGACTCGGGAAAAGATACGACTGGAACGGACGCCGCCACGCGCTTCACGGCGCTGATAGGCATCGATAAATATTCCTACACCCTCGAATCGGAAGTCAATCCGCTGACTCCCTATGAAAGCAAGCAAAACACCGCCTCAATTTTGGGCGTAGAAGGAAACGGGACGGTTAAGGAAACGATCGAGAAGAACGTCTTTCTCAGCGTCAAGAATCTGGAACAGGCTTTGCGCAACGACGATACCGATGGCGTAACGCAGGCGCTGGCGGATTTGGATATCGATCTCAACCAGATTCTCGACAAACGCACCACCCTCGGCGGACGAATCAACCGCCTCGATTCCGCCGAATCCCGCTGGCAGGAAGGCGAGGATTTCCTGCGCCAGCAACTCTCCTCTATTGAAGACGCGGATTTCGCTCAAACCGTTTCCGATTACACGCTCGCCCAAAACGCCTTCAACGCTTCGCTGCAAGCCGCCGCTAAGGTGATTCAGCAATCGCTGCTCGATTTTTTGGGGTGATTGTTTTATTTCGAAAGAATTGAGAAATCGTCATCCTTCTCTTATCTCTCGCAATCTCTCTCGAATTCCCTCTTTTCTATTTATAATTGGGGTTTGCTGATATATTCGTAAGTCTTGACAAACGAGTATATTAAGATATAATTTCCTCAAGGAATGCGTAAGAGAATCTGCGTGTATTATACAAAACCTTTGCACATAATTTACAGGTTGAATTTCTCTAAGCGCAATCATGATTCGATCCTTTCATTGCGATTAATTTATATGATTGAGAATATGATCAATGGATTGGGTTAATGGCCACCCATCCGTTTCATCTAAAACGATATAATCACTCGCTCCATTTTTAATTACTAATTCCCGTAAATCGGGATCATTGAATTCATGGACTACAATAATTGGCGCGTCTGGTCTTTTTGCTTTCAAAAAAGAAAATGTTGGATACCCTTTGCTGTCCGGAAGAGTGAGATGGGCATATCCGACCGGATGTTATAGACTCATTCCATGGACAACGTTTGGACTGAGAATTGGCAATGTTTAAAGTGTTTTCTCCCAGAGGGCTGGGAGGAAAGGACTCGACAATTAGGCGCTTGGCAACGCAAACCTCGTTCGATTCCTTCAACGGAATCCCTTTTACGGTTGCTCCTGATTCATTTGGCGGATGGCTGCTCCTTGCGCGAGTCTGTAGTTCGCGCCCAACAAGGCGGGCTCGCTTCGATTTCCGATGTCGCATTCTTAAAGCGCCTGCGAGCTGCCAGTGAATGGCTGCGCTGGATGGCTGTGGAAATGCTCAAAATCCGCCCCCCCATGCTTGAAGAGCCTTCGTGGTTGAAGGATTACCGCGTTCGCGTTGTCGACGCAAGCGTGATCTGCGAACCCGGAAGTACGGGAACGGATTGGCGAATTCACTTCAGTTTCGACTTATTCGGCCTTCGGTGCGATGAATTCTATGTGACAAGGCCTCAGGCGGGCGAAAGTTTTGTGCGCTTCAAGATATTGCCTGGAGACCTAATGCTTGGCGATCGCTCCTACGGACGCCTCAAGGGATTTCGTCATGCGACTAGCCGCGGCGGCCACTTTCTGTCGCGTTTGAAAAAAAGCCTTCCAGTTAAGTGATAGAAGAGGCGAACCCGAGTCATTGGCGCAGATAGTGGAGAAATTGTTCATAGGCGAGGCGGGAAATTGGCCTCAGGCGGCCCAGGCGAAAGGTAAGCCGGATTTTCCGTTGCGCGTCTGCGCCCTGCGTTTGAGCGAAGATGCCGCCGAACAAAGCATTCGCCGGGCCAAGAAAGAGTTGAGCAAAAACAGCGTAGTCTCGATCCCGAAATTCTCGCTCTGCACCGTTATATTATTTTAGCTACATCGCTGCCAGAATCTGTTTCCATGCGGCAAGTCCTCGAATTATATTGTGTACGCTGGCAGATCGAACTGGCTTTTAAACGGTTGAAATTCATCATGGGATTGGGACACCTGCCAAAAGAAGACGATGAATCCGCCAAAACATGGCTTCACGGGAAATTGCTCGTATCCTGTCTTGCCCAAGCTATCGTGGATGAAGGACATTTTTTTTCCCCTTGGGGATACCCTTGGCAACGATGAAGACAATTGCGAATATTCCATATGGCGCGAACTCTCTTTTGCGTTGCATCTTATACGGCAAGCTGTCAATCCACCGCTTAATATGGCGAATTGCTTAAACCGATGGCCTACAATCGCCAGAAACCTGGCAGAGCCGCCACGAAAAAGGAATTACCAAATACATGATTTGGTCGGTATGTAACAAGGTTAGCGCTTATGCCGCCGATTCCCCTCGCAGGGAATTTCATTGAATCCGTCGAAAAAAAGCCTGTCATGGGTTTTTATTTTCCAAACATCTAATACTATATTAGATATATAGAAATCGATTCGTTTTTTCCCCCTACGTTGCCGTTCCTGCAAGCCATGCGTTAGCGTAGTGCGCGATTGGAATATTATAAGAGGTAGTCCCATGAAACCTGCGTTCTGGATTCTACTCGTCCTGGCTAGCCTTACCATCTCGTCCTCGGCGTCCGCCGATACATTGATGCTCAGCAATGGAGATCAAGCGGTTGGAACCATCCTCTCGGAGAATGCAGAGAAAGTCGTAATCGACATACGCGGCATGCCTGTGGAAATTCCGAGTTCATATATCCTCTATATCGTCCAAAACGGCGTACAACGGAAAGTCGGCGAAAAGCCCGCCGGGATCGGAGGGACAATCCTAAGCGCTACAGAGACAGCCATTCCCTCCAACATTCAAAGCGTTACATCCACAACGACGATTCCACCGGGACCGGTAGACTCCAATCCCGCGCCGCTGCTTCCCGTAGTTCTGCCGCGCGGCAAAGCCTATCAAGTTACAAGTACGGGAATCAGCTTCCGCAAAGGGCCAAGCCTGGAATATCCGGTTATTTCCATGTTGTCAGGACAAACCATCCTGATCGAAATCGAATTTTCCAGAGAATGGCTGCACGCTTCCACGTTAGAGGGAACGGAAGGCTGGATCCACCAGAATTTTATCCGCCCGATGGAAAACACGCCTTGCTTAGCCGCCGCCGATCAACTCAATATCCGTGAGGCGCCTGGAGAGGTTTACCGTTCGCTGGCCCGGCTGCAACGGGGCGCCGTCGTCGTTAAGATGGAAGAACGCGATGAGTGGTATAATGTGCTTTACCGGGAAGACGAAAAACATTGCGTGGCGGGTTGGTGTAACAAGCAATATTTAATTCCGCTCCTGCAGCCCAATCTCTATCGTCCGCCCATGAAATTGGCGAAAAACAGCGCCGTGGGAATGCCCATCCTTTTACAAAAGACGCCCTTGGCGGGCGGACTCGCCAAGTTGAGCCTGACCGCGCGCGATCCCATGTTGACGCGAAACGGCATTGCGAAAGTCATCGTTTTCCACAAAGACCGCTCCTTACTCGATCGAGATGGGACGCTCTACTCCAGCGAAGCGATTCTCCTACGAGAGCGATTGGTCAACTCCGGCGATATCCTCAACATCGGCCTTCCCGAAGAATTGTCTCTACGGTACGTTGGCGGGGATATCTTGACGATGCTGGGCGAGCGGACGATGGATGCTTGGCAATATAGCCTAACTCTGCCTGACGTTCCCACATTGGCTTTCGCTCTCACGGTGCAAGAAGGGCCGGCGCGGGGCACAATTATCGAGGTGGAATAAACCAATTACAAAGTCTGGGTGGCAAAAGCAAGGCGAAGCCTGCCTTTGATTTTTTCGCGAGCAGCGCAGGGTGAATACAAAGCGAAGAGCAACCCGCCGCTCTCCGTACTCACAAAGGATCGCCTCCCGGTAAAAACGAACGCAAAGGGCACTCCTCGCATTTGGGCGTCTTACGGCAAAAACCATTGCCTACAGCGACCAACTGCGCATGGAAATCTTTATAAAGTTCCCGATCGGCGGGAAGATTGTCCGTAAAGAAATCCCTCAACCCATGATAATCGATCTCTTCGGGAATCCATCCGTGGCGTGCGGCGACGCGGTAGGAATAAAGATCGACCACAAACGAGAGATGGCCGCCCGCATAGAGGAGAATCGAATCCGCCGTCTCCGGCCCCACGCCTTTGATTTCCAATAGTTTCCGGCGCAATTCCAACGTCTCTTCCCGAAACATCTTCGCCAGGCTGCCTTGATATCCCTTTTGCAAAAAATGAAGAAAGGCTTTCAACTTTTTCGCTTTCTGGTTGAAATAGCCGGAAGAGCGGATCAACTCCGCCAGACGCGATTCGGATATCTGGCTGAGTCCATGATAAGTTAACGCGCCTTCTTTCTTCAGGTTCGCAATAGCCTTTTCCACATTTTTCCACGCCGTGTTCTGAGTGAGAATCGCGCCGATAATAATTTCCATGCGCGTCTCTCCCGGCCACCAGTCCCGATGACCGAAATGCTTGCGAAGAACATGATAGATTTGCATGAAATCGACAGGCATAATCCAAAAATCGTAACGTAAAAAATGCAGGATTGGGAGAGCTGTAAGCGGCGAAGCAGCTATCGATTAATCATCGAGGCTCATGCAAAATTAATGAAATCAGTCTTTAAATTCTCCCCCCAAACTTGGGGGGAGTTAGAGGGGGGTTGATTTTAATGGACTTACGTCAACCCCCTCCTGACCTCCCCCAAGTTTGGGGGAGGAATAAATGAATTTTGTATGAGGCTCCATCTTTAAAAAAATCCCCGTCTTCCACGGAAAACGGGGATTTTTCAACTTTCCAATCGCACGCCGGCTAAAATCTATAAATCAACGTCGTCTGCACGCGTACGCTGTCTTCATCCTCTCGATCTTGATAATCCGTATCCCAATAGGAAAGTTCCAATCCCAACAATATCGCCTCGTTGATTTCATAGAAGGCGTTGCCGAAGATCGAATAATTCTGCGAACGTCCGCCCGCGTTCAAATCGT
This sequence comes from Candidatus Omnitrophota bacterium, assembly GCA_040755155.1. Classification (NCBI taxonomy): domain Bacteria; kingdom Pseudomonadati; phylum Candidatus Omnitrophota; species Candidatus Omnitrophota bacterium. Next base: position 15,530 of record JBFMBP010000084.1, read on the forward strand.
CCTCCTCGGGATCGTCGATGGAGGCGCCCACATTGAAGGACCATTGGTTCCACGGCCCCAAACCAAGCGCCGCCCAGCCGCCTAAAGCGCGGATGCCTTCGCCGGGAGCGTCGATCGAGTTGTTGCCGTCGACGTCGATCCCGCGCAATCCCTGCGCGATCCCGCCTAAATAGGCGTCCAGGTTCTCTCCAAACCACAATTCGCTCATCAATTTCAATTTATCCAACAACGGCAGGGTAACATCGAGATTCGCTGACCAGGTATTGAAATCCCTCGCTCCGTAAGCAATGCCGGTAAACGTTCCACCATCATACTCTTCCTGCCCCCAATGGCCGGAAACGCCGATAATCGACGGTTTATCCGTCAATAGGGGGAAGGCATAGGCTACGCGGCCTTGGAGCGTCGGAAATCCGGAATCGGAGCCATTGTCGAGATAGCTGGCGCTGGCCGGAAGACCCCATCCTTCGCCGATCGTGCGAGACAAGGCTCCCTGGAACATCAATTTGGAGTTGTCCGTTGGGTCAAAATTCTTGGTAACGCGCAGTTGCGGACGCCGGTATCCTAAATCGCCCACCCACCAGCCAACGGCGTAATTCACGGTTGTCGGAACCAGAGGAGAGATTACGTCGCTGGTCTGACCGGCTAAAACGCTGAGATCGTAATCCGGCCAATCGAGTTGCACATAGGCGTGACGCATCATGGGATTCGCCTTGTTTTCGCTTCCCCCGCCGTAAAAATCCACTTCCATTTTTCCGGTGGTTTTCATGTTTCCATAATCCGGACCAGTAAAGTTTAGCCCAAAGCGCGTCTGATTGGCTGTTGCCGTAAATTGATCGTCGTCTCCGCCCGCAGCTCCCGATTCCACCCATCGCGCATAATTTCCCAGGCTGGTCCGCTGCGTATCGTAGGCTGCGTCAAATTTGATATAGCCATAAAGATCGACGCCGTATTTGGCCGTAATGGATGGTTTTTCCGCTTTCGCAGGGATGGATTTTATCTCTTCCGCCGGTTTGGCGGGCGGAGCGGCCGGCGCCGCTTGCTCGCTCAAACGTTTTTCCAATTCCGCATTGCGCTTTTCTACGTCGGTCAGTCTTTTTTGCAGGTTCTCGATCTGTTCCTGCATCTTCTTCATCATTTCATCCCCGGATAGCGCCCATGAAGCCGCATCTCCTGGACTTTGAGCCAACAGGATTCCCAGAGATAAACCCATCGTAACGGCGATCTTACTCATTCTCATTATTCTCCTCCAACAATATTAAAAAAATAGTTAAATAAACGTCTCAATTCGCCTCTCGACCTCCCGCTCTTCAAAGATACAGGATTTTGAGATGAATAACAATATTGGCAAAAAACAAAACGGCGACAATTTACTAAGTATTCGATTCATTCCGCCGTTTTAACCAATTATCGGATTACCCTATTAAAAGAGTATCTCTTTTTTACTTGAAATCCTAAATAATAAAAAAAATCTGGATAATCCATTGATGCATTCGTTATTAAAAATGTCCTGATCGATCCATCAAGCTCCCGTTTTTCTTCTTTTGAACGAAAATTCCATTGATGATCGATCCGACAGACTCTCCTCATTTATTGTTGAGGAAGGAACCGTTATAATATTTTTTTTCGAAATTCTATTTAGGAGCGATTTATGCGCATTCTCGGCGTCAATTATATTTTCCATGACTCCGCCGCCGCCCTTGTTTGCGATGGCAAACTGATCGCGATGGTGGAAGAAGAACGGCTGAACCGGCAGAAGCACACCGCCGTCTTTCCCGCCCAATCCATCGATTATTGTCTGAAAGAAGCCGGCCTTACTTTCACCGATCTGGATGTCATCGTCTATTCCGCCATACCCCGTCTCCATTTTTCCAAAAAGATCCTTCATTGGCTAAAATACTTCCCCAACGGAAACCGGTTTTTGCTGCGGGAAATTTACGATCTCGCTGAAAAAGAAAAAGGCCGCCTCCTCTGGCAGCAAAAAATGGAGCATTTCTACGGAAAATTGCCCGAAATCCATTTCGCCGAACATCACCTTTGCCACGCCGCCAGTTCCTTTTTCGTCTCCCCCTTCGAGTCGGCGGCCATCCTTTCCATCGACGGTTCCGGCGAATGGGCGACGACCATGCTGGCGCACGGCCAAGACCGTACGATCCGCGTCCTGGATGAGACTTATTATCCCCACTCCCTGGGAACGCTCTACGAAACTGTCACCCAGTTCGTCGGCTTCAAGCCCAATTACGACGAAGGCAAGGTCATGGGCCTTGCCCCTTACGGCGAACCGGATGCATACCGCGACGCCTTCCGCCGCGTTGTTCATAACGGCCAGGCGCCCCAGATACGACTGGATTTGGATTATTTTCAATACCACCTCGGCCAAAGCATCACTTACTCGCAGAAGTTCATGGACGTATTCGGCGCTCCTCGCAAACCCGGCGAGCCGCTTTCTAAAAACCACGAAAACGTCGCCCGCGGCGTACAGGAAATACTGGAAGATTCCGTCCGCAAAATCGCCATTCATCTGCGCGATCGGACGGGAGAGAAAAACCTGGTTCTGGCGGGCGGCATTGCGCTCAACAGCGTAACCAACGGAAAACTCATTAAGGAAGGTTTGTTCGAAAAGGCGTTCGTCAATCCCGCCGCCCACGACGCCGGAACCGCCATCGGCGCGGCCTATTGGCATTACCATCAGGTTTTAGGCAAAGAACGCTGCTTCGTCCTGACCCATCCCAGTTGGGGGCCGGGTTTCTCCAACGGCGACATATTAAAAATATTGAAATATTCCAAATTGAAATACTCGTTTCATCCCAGCGACATCATCGAAAAAGCGGTGGACGCCCTCAACCAGCGCAAGATCGTAGGCTGGTTTCAAGGCCGCACTGAAATCGGACCGCGCGCGCTGGGCAACCGTTCCATCCTCGCCAATCCGACGTTTCCCGAAATGAAGGAAATCCTCAACCGCGAGGTCAAGCACCGCGAACCTTTCCGCCCCTTTGCTCCTTCCGTCGCCGAAGAGGATCAGGGGCGGATTTTCGATTGTTCCCATCCCGCCCCGTATATGCTTTTCGTCTACGATGTTCTTCCCGAATGGCGCTCCAAAATTCCCGCCGTTACTCACGTGGACGGTTCCGGGCGGCTGCAAACCGTCACCAAAGATTACAACGAAAAGTATTACAACCTGATCAAAGCGTTCGAAAAACGGACCGGCGTTCCCGTCGTGCTCAACACCTCGTTCAACATCATGGGCGAGCCCATCGTCAACACTCCGGCGGAGGCGCTGCGCTGCTTCTTCTCCACCGGCATCGACGTCCTCGCCCTCGGCGATTATTGGCTCGAGAAAACGCCATGAAATCAAGCGGATGCAAAATAGGATGCGTTATTTATGACGTGTTGCGCTTCGCTTTATGCCGACTCTGCATTTACACTATTTGCTATTGATATCATGACGTCAAAACGTTTCTTCTATCTTCTCGCCTTCGCTTTGTTCCTGCGCCTGGTTTTTATCTTCGGCGTTCTAAACTTCCATCCCTCGCTCTATGCCTTCGTGGATGGAGACGGTTATATGGAAATGGGCGAGCAGTTTCACCGGGGCGAGTACCTTTTCGAGAACAAATATTTCCAGCGTTTACCTTTTTATCCGGCGATCGTCTCTTTCATTTCGCTACTACCGGTTGATCGGATTCTTCTGGTTCGCTTTTGGAATATTCTTGTCGATGCCGTCGCTCTCGCCATGATCTATATTTACGCAAAAAGCGCCTTCAACGAACGCTGCGCTCTTTTCGCGGGCTTTCTCTATGCCCTCCATCCTCTCGTCGTCTATCGCCTGGGCATGGTCAATACCGAAATTCTGCAAGCGGCGCTTCTAGCCATCTGCGTTCTCGGCGCACTCTTCCTTCTGCGCGCCGCCAGCCCGCGCAAAGCCCTTTTGCTATCGATGGCGATGACGTTATTCCTATTTGTCAATACGGCGGGCCGCCTGCTTCCCGTCCTCTACGCCGCTTTCATGATGATATACGTCAGAGGGAAAAAAACTTTACTCGTCATCGCTTGTTATCTAACGCCAGCAATCTCTTTTATTCTCGCATGGGGCGTTTATAATTACGTTGTTTCAGGGGAGTATTTTCTCTTCGACACGCGCGGGGGAAAAGAATTTTGGGTCGGCAATTGCCAAGCCATCGATGGACGCGAAGAAGGCCCGCAGCGGGAATTTTTTCTGCAACAATTGCAACGGAAATTGGATCGTTATATCTACGAATTCAAACTCACGCCTAAAGGTTTGAACGATCGCCTATTCCAGGACGGCATGGACGAAATCCGCGCCAATCCGCGCGGGGCGCTGCTTCTCTTTGCGAAGAAAGTTATCCGCTTCTGGTTCGTCCCCGCATCGGAAACCATGCTTTGGTTTACGATTCCCTTGCAAGGATTCTATCTTTTGACGGCGCTGTACGGAGCTTATCTTCTAGGAATCCGTTCGCCCGAATCCGCCATTCCTTTTTTCACGATCGCCTATTTCAACGCCATTTACGCCGTCTCCTACGCTTGCATCCGCTATAGCCACGCCGTCATGCCTCTTGTTTGCATCTTCAGCGGCGCGGCTCTTTCTTTCCTCTATGAGAGATGGAAGCTCTCGAAGGCCCGCGCATGAACAACGCCCAACCGCCCAAGGTTTCCGTCGTCCTGCCCGCGTACAACCGGGAACGCACGATTCTGCGCGCATTGAACAGCGTTCTAAGCCAAACTTTCGCCGATTTCGAAATTCTCGCCGTCGACGACGGCTCCGCCGACGGAACGATAAAAGCCATCCAATCCTGCGCCGATCCCCGCATTCGCTGCCTGCGCCACGAAAAAAATCGCGGCGCCGCCGCCGCCCGCAACACCGGCATCAAAGCGGCGCGAGGCGAATATGTCGCTTTTCTCGATTCCGACGACGAATGGCTGCCTCAAAAATTGGAACTCCAAACCGCCGCTCTCGACGCCTGCTGTCCTGAAACCGGCGGTAATTCCACCTGGACTTTCGACCATTTCCCTCAGCAAGAAAGAACTGTCGTCCATAGCCCGCGCATCGAAGGCCCCTTTCTCAAGCATATCGCTCTCGGCTGCGATCTACGCCCCGGAACGGCGCTTATGATCCGCCGTTCAGTCTATGACGATGTGGGATTGTACGACGATACGCTGACACGGCTGGAAGATTGGGACTGGCTGCTGCGGTTCGCGCAAAAGTATACCCTCGATATTGTTAAAGAACCGCTCGCCCATATCCACATGGGAGCGATGCCGCCCACGTCAAGGGTTGAAGCGCCCACTCTGGCGATCATTCAACGCTTCCTTCATCCCATGACCCAATTCGGGCGCCTTTTCCGCCAGCGAGCCATTGCCCTGCAATACATGCTGCTGGCGGCGGGATTCTTCCGCGACCGCCGCTATGGCAAAGGCTTCCGTTATTTCCTTAAAGGGTTTTCGCAATATCCGCTGCAGCGTCCAGGAACGTTGGTTTTTGTACTCGATTCCCTGCTGGGAACCTCTCTGGCTCTACGCGTTTCCCAATGGAAACGCCGCCTATTCGGCAGCGCCCAATAATCGATTCCCGCGAAAAAAACATCCTCAATCCCGGCGCATTTTTCTTGCATCGGAATTGAGGATGAATCAGCGGTTGATTTCCCTTTTTCAGGACAATAATAATCTTTTCTTGTCCATCGTCGTTTCGCCGATATCGAAATGGCTTACCATTTCCTGCAGTGATTGCGCTTGCGCGGCCAATTCCTCGCTGGAAGAAGCGCATTCTTCGCTGGAGGAGGAATTCTCTCGCGTAACCTGTTCGAGCTGATGAATGACCGTGCGAAGTTGTTCGCCGCTTTGCGTCTGTTCGTTGCAGTTGGCGCTGATTTGACGCACCAACTCGGAAGCGTTTTTAATATCGGGCACGACGGACTGAATCAAAGCGCCCGCTTCTTCCGCTTTGACGACGCTGCTCTTGGCCATTTCGCCGATCTCTTTCGCGGCGACCTGGCTGCGTTCGGCGAGTTTGCGAACTTCGACCGCGACGACGGCGAAGCCTTTGCCCATCTCTCCGGCGCGAGCGGCTTCAATGGCGGCGTTGAGCGCCAGCAGATTGGTCTGGTCGGATATGTCATTAATGATCGTTATTTTATCGGCGATGGTTTTCATGGCGTCCACCGTTTCCATTACCGCCTGGCCGCCTCGATCCGCTTCCACGGCGGCTTTGGACGATACATCCTCGGTCTGGCGGGCGTTTTTCGAGTTATTGCCGATGGTTCTGATTAAGTCATCGATCGTTTTCGCGGCTTCCTCCAAATTGGACGCTTGTTCCGTCGCTCCTTGAGCCAGGCTTTGCGACGAAGTGGATAGGTGTTCCGAACTAGCGGCTACTTGTTCCGCGGATTGTTGAATCCCTTGGATGATCTCCCGCAACGATGCGGACATTTGCGCCAATTCGCCGGCGATTACGCCGATTTCGTCTTTTTGATCGATATCAAGGGATTGATTCAATTTTCCGGCGGACAAATCTTGGATCATTCTCATGCATTTCGCTAAGGGATTCGTAATCCCTTTATTGATGAGATAGGAGAGAAGAATCCCGGCGATTAAGCCTATCACCATAATGAAAAAAAAGTCGAATACGTTCCGGCCATACGACGCATTGGCTGTTTCATGATCGGTTTGCGATATTTTCAGAAGGATTTGTTGCAACTGGTCCAGGTAAGCCCGCGTCGCTTCGAATTTTTCTTGCGCTATCCCCAGAGATAGATCGAGCGCCAGGCGCCGCCCCTCGCGCGTGTCCGCCGAACGGCCGTCGACAATTTGTTGAGATATGGCTTTCCACTCGTCTCGGCTTTTTTCGAACTGGGGGAAAAGAGTTTGTTCTTCCTCGTTTTGGCAGAGAGCCTTGTATTTTTGCCAACGTTCTTCCATCTGGTTGTAATTGTCATTATAGTCGGCGGCCAATTGCTTGAATTGATCCGTCGCGGCATCGCAAAAAATCATGGAACGTTCGGCGACCAGCAATTGTTGGAGATCGCGATCGACTTCGATCAAATAATCGAGACTTGGAATTCTCGTCGTAAAAACGTCGTTCAGAATTCGCTGCCGTACTTTTAGGCTCCAATACCCCTCGATGCCAATAACGCCGATAAGAACAATCATGATGAAAAAAGCAAGATTCAATTTGAAAGCGAGCGATAAATCCCTAAACCATTTCATGGCGGCAATCCCTTCTAAAGCTAATTAATTCTTTCAACGAGTTTGAAGATCACGGCGCAGAGGCGAAGCTAACGCCCCTGCGCCATGATCGATTGGCGTGAGCATTCCCTCATTTGAATTTATCGATGTTGATTCCAATTGTAATCGCGCCGATCACGATTTCTTTTTTCGTCTCTTTATCCACTACTTCTTTCACGGGCACGGAGATTTGAACGAGATAAGCCTGGGTGCTGTCGTCAAATTTCACGTCGCCGATATCGATGCCGCCCTTTCCTTCGTTGAACGACTTCTTGAACTTGTCTTCGTCGCCCTGCCAATAATCGGAAGTCTTGTCCGTCATGGCGACGTTGGCGCCTAGATTGTCCATGACGAAAATCTCGTCGAAGAACGGTTGGCTTTTCAACAGTTTGGTAATTAGGTGTTTACTGCATTCCGATTCCATCATGGCCTTCATATAATCCGCGATGCCCGGCGTCTTGGTCCACTTTTCGTCCATCGCCTTCACTTGTTCCAACGTTTTCTTTTTGGCGTTCTCTTCTTTCACGGCTTTGACGATAATGGGATCATAGCCCCATTTAACCAGTTCCTTCTCGCCGAAATCGATGACTTTTTGCGGCGCCTTTTCCGCCTCTTTTTCCGCCGCGAAGGCCCAGCCGGCAAAAACGAATAAGCCTCCCATGGCAATGAAAACCAACATTCTTTTCATGATCGTATTCTCCTATTATGGCTTAATAATGATCCCCAAGCGTTATATGATCCATATGGATTTAAAAATCGAGTTGCAGCCTCATCATGAAGATATCCGCGTCTTGATCCACTCCCGCCGTATCGTCGCTTTCCGAATGGACGTAATCCCACATAACGCGGGTGAAGGGATTGAGATACCAGTTCAAGGCGAGGGCGTAATCGTCCATATCTCCACCTATCGCGGTCGCAACCGGCGTATCGCTTAAATCCAAATTGGTGTAGCGCGCTGCGACTTCCCAAGCGCCCCAGCCGCCGTTCTTCAGGCTGAAGTTGTTTTTGGGCTTCACTTGCGTCCACATTCCCTCGCCCAGCTTGTAGGGACGGGATTCGCCCGTCAGGAAATACGACGCTTGGACGTAATAGGAATCGAAAGAAGGAGAATCGGCAGCCACGGCATCCACTTCCGAATGAACGTACTCGCTCGAAAGCGTAAAGGGACCATATACCATAGCCAACTCTGCGCCGATCATATCGACGGCGTCCGCATTGATCCCCGCCGTATCGACCAGAGTCGTGTTGGCGCCCGTATTGTAGTAACTTCCGCGTGAATTATAACGAAGGGCGTCGCCTCCCCATTCCTTATGGCTATAAGCCGCTCCCAAGTGAAGAAGCTTTTCGCCGTTGTCTTCGTACCATGGCAATCCGGTTAGGCGAGCGGTTATATCCCAATCGCCCGCCGATCCATCGCTTTCCCATCCGTTGCCGAAAGCGTTGGTCCGCTTGAAAACTCCGGCTTCCCACGTCATACGGTTATCCAAAACTCCATTATGAAACATAATGCCGGTGCTGCGGCTGGGAGAGACTAAAGCGTTGAGCGGCGCTCTTTCCAAAAAGGTGAGATCGCCGTTAAACATCAGTTCTTCCATACTGAAAGGTTCCTTATAATAACCGAAGCGAATTTGAGTAAAATCCAATCCCGTATAATCGAAATACAGATCTTTCCATCTCGTTACGCCGTCGTTTTCTAGTCCATATTGCAATTTGAAATCGAAATCGTCGTATACCTTACCCAAGATTTTCAGCCAAACCCGGCGGAATGTCGTACCGTCCTGAAAATCACCATTATCGACCGAGCCGGCGTACCAATCGCTTTGCACTCGTCCTCCGATTTTAAGCTTATGCGCGCCGTCCGCCGATTCGAAATTCAAGCCGCCTTTCCAATAACCTTTCGCATCCGTAGGTTTCCCTTTTTTCTCCTCTACGCTTTTCTCGACGGTCTCCTTGATCACCGCCGTTTCCGATTTTCCCTCCTCCAGTTTCTTTTCCAGATCGTCTACCCGTTGCAGCAGATCTTGCACCATTTTCTCCAATTTCAATTCTCTTTCCGTAGGTTCTTGCGCCTCCGCTGCAAACATCGGCGCAGAGCTTCCCCACAAAACCAGGCATACTGCCAATATCCATCTTGCTCTACTCATTCCCATTCTTCCTTTCTTTAAATAAATATAACAAAACAGTCCTTCGCATTATCAATTTATATGCCAGAGATATAACTATTTCCAATATGGATTTAAATTCTTTATTTTCAATAAATTACGGATAAGGAAACATCCAACGGGTAGGTTAGCCATCGCGAAACAAATCGTTCGTTGTATCTGAAAAGGTTAATCGCAGTAACAGGGCGCGTTACAAATCCCGTAAGCCGATTCATATTCCCCGCTCGAATAACAGAATGCGCATAGAAGGAATTCTTTGGAAAAAAATCCTATTTCGATTATGATGCGTCTATACGGATTTGCCGCCGCTAATTTATAATGATGCACATCCAGAAAGGGAGGATTCAATCATGCAGGAATCTACGATTTCTCGCCGTTCGGCGCTGGGCGCTTTGACTACGGGCGTTTTAGGGGCCGCCGCAGGCTCTCCCCAAGCGCTTGCCAGTGAAACCAGCGGCAAATTGAAAGAAAACATCAAGCAGTCGGTTTCCAAATGGTGCTTCGACAAATTCATCCAACAGAATTCCTACGACGAATTCGCCAAACGCTGCGCCGAATTAGGCCTGGCCGGCATCGACCTGATCGATTACAAGGAATGGCCCACGGCTCAAAAATACGGGCTGGTTCCCACCATGACGCCGGGCGCGGGTAATATCCCCAACGCCTTGAACGTCAAGGACAATCACGCCAAATGCCTTGAAGAATTCAAAACGAATATCCCGCGCGCTGCGGAAAATAAAGTCCCCAACGTAATCACTTTTTCCGGCAACCGGCGGGGCATGAGCGACGAAGAAGGATGGGAGAATTGCGCCCTGGGTTTGAAAGAAGCCGTCAAGATCGCCGAAGACAAGGGCGTGATCATCTGCATGGAACTGCTCAACAGCAAGGTCGATCACAAGGATTACATGTGCGATCATACGGAATGGGGCGTGGAATTATGCAAGCGGGTCAATTCGCCCAATTTCAAACTCCTTTACGACATTTACCACATGCAGATCATGGAAGGCGATATCATCCGCACTATCAAAAAGTACTCGCCATACCTCGGCCATTTCCACACCGGTGGCAATCCGGGACGGCTGGATATCGACGATACGCAGGAACTTTTTTATCCCCCCATCATGAAAGCCATTGTAGAAACGGGATACAAGGGATATGTCGCGCATGAATTCATCCCCAAAAACGGATTGGACTCGCTGGCGGCGGCAATCAGACTGTGCGACGTATAAATAGAAAAGCCGTGGTCAGTGTTCATAAAAGTAGGATGGGTCGCGTTTTTTGACCCATCAAGAGTTATGGTACGGTTGGACGGCAAAGGCAAGGCGAAGCCTGCCTTTGTTCTTTTTCGCAAATTATGTAGAACCTCTTGCAAAATTCTTTTATTCCTCCCCCATGCTTGGGGGAGGTTAGGAGGGGTTAACGTAAGTCCATTAAAATCAACCCCCCTCTAACTCCCCCCAAGCTTGGGGGGAGAATTTAAAGACGGATTTCATTAATTTTGCATGAGCCTCATGTAGATAATCTGCCGGGGGAACGGCTTGCCGTTCCCCCCAGTTTTAACTCCGCCGGAGCGCCGGGTATGGAAGAAACAATCAACAAACTTCACCAAGAATTTTCCGAACTGTCCCAAGCCTTGAGCGTGGGGCGGCCTTCCTGGGACGAGTATTTCATGATGATGGCGAAACTAGCAGCTACGCGTTCGACCTGCTACTCGCGTCCCGTCGGCGCCGTCATCGTTCGGGACCGGCGCCTTCTAGCGACGGGCTACAACGGAGCGCCGCCAGGAACCTGGCATTGCACGGACGAGAAGAAATGCTTTTGGCGGCAGCCGGAAAATCACGTCCCCGGCATCGAACCTCGCGAATTGTCGCGCGCCATCCACGCCGAAATGAACGCCATCGCTCATGCCGCCCGCAAGGGCATCAGCATCGAAGGGGGAACGCTCTACTGCACCCTCTCGCCTTGCATTAACTGTTTCAAAGTAGTCATCAGCGCCGGAATCAAAGAAGTCTTCTTCGAACATATTTACGATTTCAATAATAATGGGGGCGACAAATTCCTGCTGGATTACTACGCCCAATACAAAAATATCATTTCTGTGAAGCAACTGAAAATAACGGATCAAGGCCAAAGAACCGCCATCCAATTCCTTTCGGATATCACATCCAAACGGCGGCACGATCACTATTCTTGAGAAATTCCTTCCTCTTACCGCTGCGCTTCGTGCGAGCGGCGCATTGAAGATAATCCCCTCTTTTCAAAAAAAAATTTCAGAGAATGGTTTTATTTGCCGATAACCATAGTGATAACGGTGAATTTTTGCCTAGAGAAGTAGGTCATAATAGCGCATTTTTTTCACAAGAGCGCATCAGTCAGTGAAGAGAGGGTAATAGTAAATCCATATTGATGAATATGTTATATGCCATATCGAAAGCCTGCGCCTCATAATGGCATGATACTTACTAATTTAAGTAAGAAAAAAGGCAAGGTGGATCATGAAAGTCCTCATCAATGAAAGAAACGAAGATATCCGCAAACTATACGAGGTAATCTTCTCCCCGTATGAAGCGGAAATCACCTTTGCGGAAGACGCCGACGAAGCGCAGGCCAGCGCCGAGAGGGATCATTTCGATCTAGTGCTTCTCGATGTAGGCTTTCCGGATATGGAAGGCATCGCTGTGGCCGATCATCTTCACAGCAAGGTACCCGATCATTCGCTGGTGCTAGTCTCCTCGGTTCCGGTAGCCAAGATCATCAGCGAGGAGTTGAAAAAATCCATCAGCCTTTTCATGAAGCCTTTGGATATCAAAGGATTGCAAAATCTAATTCGCAGCCGCTTTCACTTGGCGCCATCTATGGCCTGAAAAATCAACTTTATTCGATAAAAAAACAACGTCCCCCGGAGAACTAACCAGGGGATGTTTTATTTTCCTTCTCTTCAAACCAATTTTTATATGATCAATTTTTTCACGGCCTTGAATTCATCCGTCCCGGCTTCCTTCAGTAATTCGAACAATACCGCCTCCGTATCGGTCAGGATTGCGCCCGCGTTTTGCATACGTTCGAAAGCGAGATCGCGGTTGAAGTCGCTGCGGGAGCATGTCGCCAGGACAGGTATTTGCGCTTGGTAGCCGTTGGCGAGAAGATCGAGAACCGTTTGCATGACGCAGACGTGAGTTTCGACTCCCGTCGCGATGACCTGTTTGCGCTTGGTCTTGCGCAGGAGTTTCCAAAAATCGGCGTTTCCGCAGCAACTGAACGTCATTTTTTCGGCGGTCATGGCGGGATCGATCTCCTTGGCGATATCCTCCACGATAGGCCCTAAGCCTTGCGGATATTGCGCGGCGGCGATGATGGGAACGCCAAGCATCTTAGCGCCTTCCATCAAGCGAACGATTTCAGCGACAAGGGTAACGCGATGTTCCATGATATCGACGAGTTTCTTTTGGCAGTCGATGACGAGCAAAACCGCGTCCTCCCGCCGCAGAATGCTTTCATGTTTTTTGAATTTGGCGCGGCTGGACGCCGAAGCCGTTTTTGGGGAACTTGCCGTTTGCGCATTCATAGTAAACCTCCAAGCGCTTATTCTTCTAACTTTAGTCTTTTTATCGAATGCAAAGGGAAACGATTCCGCCTCCGGCGGATTCTATGACGAGTGGTTTCGTTCGGCGGGCGATTTACGAACGGAAGGCATGCTTCGATTCTCAATAATCGGCGATCGATTATTCCCCCTCGCCGCTAATTCGAAAATTCCGTTACTTTTTCTTCTTTTTCTTGGGATCTTCCGCCGCTTCCTCTTCTTCTTTCGGCGGGAAGCGTTCTTTCCATAAGGCGTCTACTTCATTGACAAAGTTTTGTTGGTTGGTGCTGGAAATTTGCTTCAAGCGGTTATCGGCGTAGTTGCGGGCGTAACGAAGGCATTTATCGCCCGATTCATCGTCTTTGAAGCGGTAATGGAATTTCGCCATCAGCAGATTCATGCCGCCGTCTTTCAACTCGCTGGGGATGGCGCTGAGGTCGTCGTTGCGGAAGCTCATTTTCATGTAATTATAGGCTTCGTTCCAATATTCCTCGATAAGATCCTTATACCGCTCCTCATTCTCATCTTCCAATGTTTTCATCAGTTCCTGCAGGAACTGGATGGTTTGAAGATAATTGGCGCCGATAAAATAAAAGCGCGGTTCGGGGGATTTCATATCCAAGGTTTTTTCGCTGAATTCCATTTCCACGGCATTTTTCAGAGTTACGTAATCCCAATGGGCAGGTTCCACATCGTAATTGTAGGCGATGCGTAACAGCTGGCAGTAGCGATCCACGGCGAAACAGGCTATAGCCGTAATATAATCGCGCGGCTCCGCAAACATCAATGTGAAAAACTGGAGGCCGAACTTTTCCTTATTTTGCCAGATTTTTTCGAAAGTGGCTTTGGTGCGCGTGTTGGCGGGACGGTTGTTTTTCTTGTCGAGCATGGCGCTTTCTTTCTCAAAGCGGCTATACGCATCGACGAGAACCTGGAAGCGCTCGCGAGTGGTTTTGTTGAAGAATTCTTTGATTTGGTTATGTTTGGAAGGACTGCGGAAAAACATGGTGTATTTGTCGACGCCGAAGCTGTATTCGTTGGAAGCGGTGAAACAAGTAGGACAAATCGTGGTTTTCAAAACGTCTGGATATTCGTCGTATTCCCCGACGGGCTGCGTGTGGGCTACCATCCATTCATCCATCACGATCGTTTGGCTTTTGGTGATGAATTGATAATTGAACATAGGACCTTCGCAGGTCAAACATTTCGTATCGCGCTTCCATAAGGATTTCTTTTTGGGCATTATGAAAATCCTCCGAACAAACCTGATTTGAAGCCGCTATTCCCAATTAGTCATAAGATCAACATAACATCAATCCCTTCAAACGCTTTTATATCATAGCATTCATTAATCCGTTATAGAAAGACGACAGAACGCTTGTCAAGGCGGAAAAAGCAAATTTTTTCTCCGCCATGATGCGCGCCCTATCCCCGCATTCCCCGGCAAAAATCGGATTTCTCAATAAGTTTATGGCGCTTTCCGCCAAGGAGAGAGCGTCCGTTCCTCCCGCCAATCCAGTCTGATGCTCACGGATATAAGCGGCGGCGTCGCCAACATCGGACGCAGCCACCGGCCTTCCGGAAGCGTAATAATCGAAGAGTTTATTGGGAATCCGCGCCTGGTTGGCAAGATTGTTCTCAAGCGGCAAAAGTTGTACATCGCAGGCCCCTAGATAGCAGGGAATTTCCTCAAAGGGAACAGCGCCCGGAAGAAAAACATCTTGGCCGGTTTGGAAACGCTGGCGGAATATTTCTTTCTCCTTCTCCTCCACACCGCCGCCGACGACTAATAAAACCGCTTCGGGGATTTCTTTTTTAATGTGGCTGAAGGCTTCCGCCAATAGTCCCATGTCCCACAAGGAAAAGCCGACGAATCCCAAAATCGGCGCCAGCAAAGGCAAGCCAAGCTGTTTTCGGCACTCATCCCGATCCATGGCGGGAAAGCGTTCGATCGCCACGCCGGAGGGCAGCGTTAAGAGCCGGTTTGGTTCGACTCCCGCACGCAGCGCCCGTTCATGAAGGGCGGAACTGATGACCGTCACGCCGTCGGAGATGCGCTTGCTTCCCTCCTCAATCTTTTGCTCCCAGCGGTCGATGAAGGCAAAACGGCGGCGGGCGGTCGTGATCCCGCCTCCCGCCCACCAATCGCACCAATCGCTGACGAAGAGCGTCCGGCGGTCTCTCGGCGCGATTCGGCGGCGCGCCCGCATCCATAGCCAGGGAAGAAGAACGTTCGGGCGATGATCGAAGGCGTGAATAACGTCCCATGAGTTCCATGAAGCCCGGATCAGACGGGCGAGGTTGTCCACAAGGGCGTATCCGCCGTCATGGCCGCTCACCGGCCGCCAGCGCGGCGTTTGCCAGACCTTGACGCCGTCGATGGAAAAACGGCTTCCCCCCGCGTCGATTTCCCGCGCCGTCGTCCATAGATATACTTCATCGCCCTGGCGAACCAATTCCCTCGCGAAGCCGAGACAGCGGAAGAAAGTTCCCCTCCATATCAAGTTATGATTGAGAAAAAGAATTTTCATTATCTGCTCATCAACAAACCAGCCCTCTCTATCGCCGCACCGCCCGATTGTATTATAAAATCATTCTTCTTAATCGCCGTCCAGGAGACGATTCGCTTATGAACGATTTGCGAAACGTATACGCGCAAAAGGCGCTGAGCCAAATTCCGCGTCTGCTCTCTTCTCAAGACCGCAGCCGCTTTTCCCATACCTACGGCTGTATGAACCGCGAGTTTTGGCTTTGCCGCAGCACGGACTTTCCATCGTCTATCGCTCAATTCGGAACGCACGCTCTCGCCTTGGCCTACGCCGTGAAAATGCCGGACAATTCTTATTATCAGCATCCCAAAATATTGGAATGGACGCTGGCGGGCGTGGACTATTGGACGAAGATTCAGCACAAGGATGGCTCCTTCGACGAATTCTATCCCAACGAGCGCGGCTGGGCGGGGCCGACGGGATTTCTGCTTTACGCCATGTGCGATTCGTATCGCCGGATAAAAGACTTCTTCCCGCCGGACTTGAAGGAGCGCTTTCTAAAAACCGTCCACCGCGCCGGGCTTTTTCTTGCGGGGACGGACGAATCCGGCGTTCTGGCCAATCATCATGCCATGGCGATTCTTCCTATGTACGAAGCGTTCTTGCTTACTAACGACAAAAAGATCGAGGACGCATTCCATAAGAAATTGGATATCTTTTTTTCCTATTGCCATGAAGAGGGCTGGTGCCTGGAATACGACGGCGCCGATCCCGGCTATCTTTCCGCCACCATAAGTTTCATGGCCAAGCTGGCTAAGAATTATCAAGACGAACGCTTCGATCCCTTCTTCCAGATGTGTGTGGAATTCAGCAGTTATTTCGTTTATCCCAACGGCCATTACGGTGGCTCGGCGGGCAGCCGCCAGACGCTGCATTTTTATCCTCATGGTTATGAATTGCTGGCGGGGGAAATTCCTCTCGCCGCCGCTGTGGCGGACAAGATGCTGATGGGTTTGCAGAACGGCGCACTGGTTCCGCCGGAAATTCAGGAAGAGCGCTATTTCGTCTACCGCATCCCGGAATTTCTGCTTGCGTATGCCGACTACGGCCCGCGTCCGGAAAAGACGCCTCCGTTGCCCTACGAGCGCGAGGATTTTCGGCGCTGCTTTCCCGGCGCGAAGATCGCCGTGGATAAGAGAAAAGATTCCTACACGCTCGTCAACGCCGCCAAGGGAGGAGTAGTAAAATATTTCCAACTGCCGGAAGGTCGTTTGCGCGTCAACAATTGCGGATTGATCGGAAGGCTATCCAATGGAAAAATCTTCACCAGCCAATGGATCGATGAAGAACGCACTATCGAAAATGATGGCCAAGCGATTCGCATCCAAGGACGATGCCATTGGATTCCATCCAAAACGTTTACTCCATTTAAATTCATCCTTTTCCGGCTGGCGATGATTTGTCTCGGCTGGCATGAAAAATCGGCTTATTTTTTGAAAGGAGGAATCCGGCGCCTCCTAATGACCGGCCAAAATCCGGCGCCAGTTCGTTTCGAACGCACCATCAAGTTATTGGATAATGGGATTGATGTTGTTACGCGCATCCAACTGGAAGGAAGCCATACAATAAACGGCCTGCAAATCGGAGACGAATTTCCGGCGCGGTACGTTCCGCAATCCCGCTATTTCCAGCCGCAGGAATTGGATGTACGGGGATATATATTGAATGACAAAGAATTGGAGAAACTCAATCGCCAACGCGAAATTACGATCATTGAGCGATACGCCCACAGCGACAGCGAAAGCGTTTTTTCGATCGAGGATCAATAATTCCAATAAGCATCGATTCTTGAAATGTCGAGATTCTTTTCGTCTTAAGCCTATCTTTCACAATTCATCAATCATCACTCAACATTCATCATTCCCGATACGGCTCGATATGGATGATGACATCGACGACATCTGGGCATTTAATTAAAAGTTGTTTTTTCACGATGCCGGAAATTTCATGGCCTTTTTGAACAGTGAGACTTCCATCCACTTGAATATGAAGATCGAGCGCCGTGCCCGAACCGATGGAGCGGGTGCGGATGGCGTGGACGGATTTGACGCCGGATACCGTCAAAGCCGTCGTTTCAATCTGTTCGATCTCCTTGGCGGATGCGCCGGCGTCGATGAGTTGATTGAAAGCGGGAGCCATGATGCTCCACGCCGCTTGCAGAATAAAAAGACAGACGATCAGCGCGCCGATATGATCCAAGAAAATCCAATCGGGACTGATCGCCGCGCCTGCCACGGAAATGGCTGCCGGAATGGAACTGAATCCGTCCGACCGATGATGCCAAGCGTTGGCAATAACGGCCTGCGACTTGATGGAGTGTCCCACTTTTACCGTCCAGTGATAGAGCAATTCCTTGCTGACAATGGAAAGAACCGCCGCCCAGAAGGCGATCCATTTCGGCGCTTCCAAGTTCGCCTCATGGCGTTGTTGCAGCGTAACAATTGCGTTCCAGCCGATCCCCACGCCGACGGCCAACAGTACGAATCCCAATAGCGCCGTAACGACGGTTTCGATCCGTCCGTGACCGTGCGGATGTTCGGCGTCGGCGGGCAGCGACCAGTAGCGCGAGCCGATCAACACCGCGATGTCGGTAGCCAGATCGGATAAGCTGTGAATGGCGTCGGCGATGACCGCCTGGCTATGCCCGATCCATCCGCATACGAATTTGATACCCGATAGGGCGATATTGACGAACATCCCCCAGATCGTAACATGGCGCACTTGCTGGGTACGCAACTCTTCCGAAACCTTCCCTTTTGAATTATCGATGTTCATTGCCTTCATTCCAAAGAATCATTCGTCGACGCAGCTGGATTTTCGAAAAACCATGGATTTCCTTTCTTTAACGAATTGAATTTTTCACCGCTTTTACTGCGATCGTAAACGCCTGCCGGGGATTCTCCACGGCGATTTGACGAATATCCTCATCGGCAAAATCCGCTTTCTTCAAGGCGGGGATCAATTCGGTGAAGAGAACATCATACGAACGGAATTGGCCTCCCTTCGGTTCGCCCACGTTATACCATCCTGCATCGTGAGAGAGCATCGTTTTATGCAATAAATTCCTCCGTTTCATTTCCCGAAGCTTTGCAACATAACTCGAAACCGATTGGGAACTCACGCCATCGAACGAAACCCATGCTCCTTGCTCCGCCGCTTGCGCATGGAGGTTGGGATCGCTTTCGTTTTGCGCGTGGACCCAGATAAAAGCTTCTCCGGCAACGCCCTCTTCGGCGAGGACGGCCAATTCGTCCTTGAACGCCCCGCCGCCGCCCGTATGCGCGGCGATCACTAAGCCGGTCGCCAGATGAGTGCGCGCCGCTGCGCGAATCAACTTGCGGTCGATTTCGGAGAGGGACCCGTAATCGACTCCAGTTTTGATAAAGCCTGGCCGGATGTCCGTCCCCTCGATGCCTTCCTTCCATTCATTAATCCAGCGCGCCGCCAACTGATCCACCGTCTCGGAGAAAGCGTGAGGGGGAAGATACTTATCTCCGGCGGCGCCGTAGTATCCCGTATTGGTCAACAGATTCATGCCGCTGGCTGCGGAGAGCCGCTTCAACAATATTGGATCGCGCCCGATATAAGCAGGGGTGCATTCGACCATCGACTGGCAGCCAAGTTCGCGAACCGCTTTCAAGTAAGGCAGGATGACCGTGAACGCTTCGTCTGCATCATAGCGGTCCCGGCTGACTCGATCGGCGCCGATGAAATCGACCAAGACATGCTCGTGAGGCAGCGTAACGCCAAGACTCTCCGGCGCGATGGGGCCGCTGACCGTCATGATTTTTCCGGCGTCATCTTGCGATAGGACGGTTGAGGGACGAATGACTCCCGCCGCAGCGGAAGCCGCCATCGTTTGACAAAAGCGTCGTCTATCCATCGGCATGAATCCTTTCCGTTTTTTTCGCCATAGCATACTTTATTTTGCGGAAAAAGGAAAAGCAGAATGGCGGAATTGGGGAACGAGACTCTTTCATAAAAACTAGAGTATGATATGGCGTATTAACGTCGATCCATTTTCCTGGGGAGGAAAGAGCGATGAGGAATCCATTCGCGATTCCGATTTTCGCCGCGGCGGGGTTCGTCTTTCTATTCATCGACGCCAGTCCCGTCAATGCGTTGGAGAAAGAGGGAATATATTCCCTCGTCTTTCATGACGTATCGCCAGACAACCTCGACGGCTGCTCCGTCTCGCCCGATTATTTCCGCGACGTATTGCAGATGATTTATCTCGGCGGCAAAAAGACGATTCCCGTCAGCGAAGCCGTGCAGCGCGTTCGCCGCGGCGGGCCGTTTCCCAAAGAATTGCTATTGATGACGTTCGACGACGGCTGGGCGGGAAACCGGGATTTCGCGCATCCTCTTCTTTGGCAATACGGAATGAAGGCCGCCGAGTTCGTTCATACCAACGGGACGGATCAGGGACGTCCGCGCCGTTGCAATTGGGAAGATTTGCGATGGATGGCCGACTCCGGCGTGTGGGAGATTCACTCCCACTCCGCCTCCCATCCCGATTTGACGGCTTTGAACGCCGAGGCGCTGCAATGGGAATTGCTGCGTCCATTGGATCGCCTGCGCTATTTTGGATTTCTAAATGAGATTTACCTTGCCTATCCTTACGGCGCATATAATGAGTATGTTCAACAGCAGGCGATCGTGAATGGTTACGCCGCTGGATTCACGTCGGGACCAGCAATGCAGATAACTCGGGGAAGCGGCCTTTTCGCCATCCCGCGCAATATGATTTGCCAATTGTTCGACCAAAACCTCGTCTGCCGCAAAATCGGTTTGGATTTAAGCCGCATCCGCCGCAACCTCTCCGTCTTCGACGAGCCGGAAGGCCGGTTCGACGGACATTGGACCGTTGTCCGTTACGACTCGGCGCCGCCTGGGTATACTCTCGGACAATATGGAATAACGTATGCATCAGCGCAGGACAACCGGGCTTCTTGGTCGAAAATTTTTTCCATTTTGACGAAAGGAAAATTCGCTTTATCTCTCTGGACTCCCTCTCTGGATGCTTCCTCCTTGAAAGGAATTAGCTGGACGATATCCAATCGCAAACAGAACGTCATCGCCAATGGATTCATTCAACAAAGAAAAACGAATGGATGGACGCCGTTAACGTTTCTAACGTTGGAGGCGGGACCTTATACGCTAAAGATTTTCAACTCAAGCGCAGAATACGGCGCGCTTATCGTCGACGCATTAAAATTGGAAAGAACGAATTGAAATCATGACCTTTTCTTATCATTGCGAAATTCGCGAACTGCCTTTGCGCGATCCTTTCGGCATCTCGCGGGGAACGAGGCGCTTCGTACGCAATCTATTCGTCCGGATTGGCGATGGCTGGGGAGAGGGGGCGCCGATCTATTACAAAGGCCAAACGGCGGAGGCCATGCTCCAAATGGCGCAGGAATGGCTTGCGGAAAAGCCAGACTGCCAACGCCCAATTGCGGAAATCGTTGTAGATCTTTTGCGGCGCTATCCAGAACAAACCGCATTAGCCCAAGCCGTCGATCTGGCTCTGCACGACGCATGGGGCAAACGGGAGGGGAAGCCGCTTTACGAACTTTGGGGATGGCCTTGGGACAACGTCCCCCTCTCCTCCTTCACCATCGGCATGGACGAGTTGGAAATCGTAATGCAAAAAGCAGCCAGGGCGGATGAATACCCCATCCTCAAGATTAAAGCTGGCGGCCCTCGCGATATGGAAATCCTTCAAGCGATTCACGACCGGACGGCAAAGCCCTTGCTAGTCGATGCCAACGAAGGCTGGAACGCCGAACAGACGTTAAACTATCTTCCTCGCTTGGAGAAATGGGGAGTTCTCTTGCTCGAACAGCCGTTGCCCAGCCGCGATCGGGAAGGTTATCGCCGCCTGCGCGAAGAGAATCCAACCCATATCCCAATATTTATCGATGAGGGAGCGCAGGGGCCGGAGGATGTTGAAGCGTGGGCGGGTTTGGCGGATGGAATCAATATCAAGTTGGCCAAATGCGGCGGACTGGAGCGGGGGAAAACAATGGCTGAAACCGCCAAGCGATACGGCTTAAAGGTCATGCTGGGCTGCATGATCGAAAGTTCGCTGGGAATCTCCGCCGCCGCGAATCTGGCGCCCCTGGCCGTTTTCGCTGATCTCGACGGCGCCGCGCTGCTGAGCGAGGACCCTTTCACGGGCATGAAATTGGATAAGGGACGGTTAATCATGCCTTCGCTGCCGGGAATCGGCGCGAAAGAACGTGAATAGATTTATGAGAAAAAGAAAAAAATTGCGAATGGGTTAATCGAAGGGATCGGCGCGGGCGACGAGGGGAGCGTTATCCAATGCATAAAGGTTCGGAACCGGTTCCTGGCGCTCTTGTTCTTGGACGAGTTTATGGTATTTGCTCATAATCTTCGCATAATACCGTCTCGGCATGGCTCCCCCTTCTTTCACCCTTTTGTCGTAGATTACCGGGCCGAGATTATAGGCGTAGACGGCTTTTTCCAAACTTTTGTATTGCAGCATCAATTTGGTAAGATACAGCGCGCCGAGAGTAATATTGCCCTCGATTTCGCGATAATGGGGGAGATCGGCGGCTTCGATTTTTTCTTCTCCTACGATGGCGGGCGATTCGCGGACTTGCCGAGTAAGAGCGCGTCCGGTGCTGGGCATAAGCTGCATCAGGCCATGCGCTCCCTTGCTGGATTCTACGCTGGGACGAAGAGAGGATTCCGTGGACATCAACGCCAATAAGAACATGGGATGATAGCCGTATTTTTGGCTGACTTCGTCCACCTCTTTGGCGATTTTGCGTTTGTCGTTTTCGGGCAATTCCGCCTTGCTCAGCTCCTGAATGGCGTCGAGAATTTCGACGCGCCGCTTTAACTGATCGATTTCCTGGCGGTTTTGCTGCAGGAGGATATCCCGTTCCTTGATTTGATTCTGCAAAAAGATTTTTACCCGGCGTTCTTTTTCCACTTCATTATCTTTTTTCATGATCCAAAAAACGGAGCCGCCGGCGCCCGCCGTCATGGTGAGGAAAATGAAAATAAGAAAAAAGAAGGGGATAGGAATAGCGCCGCGTTTGACGATTTCTCTTTTATCCTCATATCGGCGTAACTTTATGAGTTTCATAGCCCATCTCCTTGATTCCTATAAAAACGTAAGAGCGGTTTACCTCATACCGTTTCGTTTGGGGGGCGCTCGAAGCAGCTGTTCGATTATCAGCTTCTTTGAGCCATCTCTCAGAATGCGAAAAAATTTGAGAACCGCTCTATTGAATGGACCGAATTCCTGTTTATAGTAAAATTAAAGCAATTATCGATCCATCTATAATTTATTTTTACAAAAAAATTAGAATTATCAATTATCGCGACTTTCATCTCCATTAATGGCCTGCGAAATGCCGTCTTATATAACGATAATCTAACTTTCCTTGTAACGATAACGCAAATTGAAAATTTGTCAGATAAAATTCCCTTTCTTGCTTGTGGAGCCGTAGGCGATAAGCGGCGATGGAAGAGAAAATTACAACTCGGCGGGATGCCCTCGCCCTCTCAAAGGAATGGAAGAAATAAATAACAGTTCGGTTACAGGCGAAACGCCTGTTCTACCAGTGTTTCGAACGATCTTACGTTTACTAATCCTCCTCAATCGTTCTCAATGCGTCTACGAAGAGTATAACGAACTAATCGCTATAATCCAAGCGCAACAAGACGCTCTCTTCTGCGCCCTTGAAGCGAAGAAGCGTTGAAACCAAGTTGGAAGGACAAAAAAACGATTACGGCTTTTTAGCCGTTCTAGCGGTTTCGTGGCTTTTCAACGTCTCGAAATCGGCGATCCTCCAAGCGCCGTCTTCGAAAATCAGATCGTATTGACGTTGAAGGCTGAGATTTTTATCCGGCATTTTATGGTTTTCGAAGCAATAGACCGATGTTTTGTTTCCATGCGTCTGAGCGGAGGTGATTTCGGAGATTTGCTTGTATAGCGGACCGACGGAATGGCGGTCCTGATATTTCTTCATCCTCTGCAAAACATATTCGTGGACATTGTCGGCCTTTCGCTTATGCACGGGGAAGCAGCGGGCGAGACAAAAATATTCCGTCTCGAAATCTTGCTTGTTCCAGGCGTCGACGAAGCAGCGGCAAACGTCTTCCGGACCTAAATTGCGGATGGCGTTTTTCTTCGCTTGGTGTTGCGCCTCGGTGATGGAGGAATCGCCCGCCATCGAGGTTCTTTTTTCCATTTTCCGGATTTGGTTGACCTTGCGCAGCAAATGCTCGATCAGCTGGTCGTAGATCTCGCGTTCGCGCTGCGTCAAATGATTGGCGGAATAATACAGCATTTTTCCCAGCAGAGATATCTGTTCTTCTTCGGAAAGAATATTGTCCATGATTCACCGCCTCCCTCGGCGAACCGGCGAAAGCCGGCGGCCGATCATCATTCTTTCACGGGCAATGCCTTCCCGTTTCATTGCAATGGAAGGCGATATTCCACGTCGTCGGTCGTTCCTTTGATTTTGTCTTTGCCCGCGCTGGAAAGAATGACCGTCTTTCCCTCATATTTTAAAGAATACTTGTTTCCGAAACGATCGCGGGCCGCATCCGAGCCTACGACGCCTCCGCTTTCCAGTTCCTCCATCGAATTGGGATACCTTCCATGATCGATATAATACATCGAAATGCCTTTTTTAATCGTCGGAAAATTGAACGTATCGGATTTGTCCCGGATCTCGATATACCGGTTGACGTTGCTCAATCCTGTGGCGTCGTTGAGAAATTGATCCGCTTTTTCCGCTACCTTATTTTCCTTCATTTTCGTCGATACGACGCGGTAAACATTAGCGCCAAGGACGATCACAACGAGAAGCGCTATCACTTTTGCTGCCGTTTTCATTAACTTCACCTCATTATAATTATATTGTCTAAAAATCAATCGCAAAAATCAAGTTGTTTTTATTATTTTCTAGTCCACTGTCAGGAGAGCCGTTTCTCAATAAGAATAAACGCAGGAAAAGCCCCTAAAAATACGGCGATTCCTCCTCCAACTTAACAGAGCCAATTGCGCCATTGTTTGGGATTTCCCGTTGAATCAAAATCGAATGAATTATATAAAAT
Source organism: Candidatus Omnitrophota bacterium (assembly GCA_040755155.1). Classification (NCBI taxonomy): domain Bacteria; kingdom Pseudomonadati; phylum Candidatus Omnitrophota; species Candidatus Omnitrophota bacterium. The sequence continues at coordinate 40,159 of JBFMBP010000084.1, forward strand.
TTTAAAAAAATTGTTTTATCGGTTGACCTTAAGAGCAATCATATGGGATAATCGGTAAAACGTACGATAACTTGGGTTTTCTTTGTCTTCAATTTAACGATTACGGCATTAGCAAAACTTGAGTTACGTCAATTTTTATCCAAAGAAAAGGGGAGGTACTTAGTATGAGAAAGATGTTTAGCGTTTTTATTATTGGGATGCTTTGCATCCTAACGGCTTCGGCTTCCTATGCGCAGATCGGCATCTTTTCCGCTAACGTGGATGTCGATAACGGTCAGCTGGGAGCCGAAGGGAGCGCTTCATACGATCCAGCGACGGATACGTATACCGTGAACGGAAGCGGCGCGGACGTATGGAACAACACCGGCAGCAATTTCCACTTTGTTTATCGCGAATGGACCGGCGATTTCGATTTACGCGCCGATGTGAGCGTTAGCGGCGGTTTGGAAACGCAAGCTTGGATCAAAGCCATGCTGTTTTGCGCCGAAGGGCTGGAAGGCTGGTCGAATTACGTGACCACCCGCGTTCGCCGCGACGGCCAGTACAGCACCCAATGGCGCGGCGGCGGAGAAGCCTCCGACGCCAGTACGGCCAGCGCTTTGCGCGTTACCGGTCTGAATCCGGCGCGTCAGCGTCTGGTTCGAATCGGCAACACCTTCTCCACCTACTATTTACATGCAACTACGGGCGAATGGACGCTTATCGATTCCAATGAAGTGGCGCTATCGGAAACTGTTCTGGTTGGTTTTGGCGTCTGCTCCCATGACTTAGGTCAAATCGCGACGGGGACATTTTCGAAAGTGGCCTTAGGAGCTCCGATCGAAGGTCCCTTCGACCTGACCATCGATGTCGACAACGGTCAGTTGGGCGCGGAAGGCGCCGCCGCTTACGACGCCGCCGCCGGCATATATACGATCGATGGCAGCGGCGCGGATGTTTGGAACAACACCGGCAGCAACTTCCGTTTTGTGTACAAAGAGTGGAGCGGCGATTTCGAACTGACCGCCGATGTCGCGGTCGCCGGCGGCCTTGAAACGCAAGCCTGGATTAAATCCATGCTCTATGCCGCCGAAAGCCTGGATGGTTGGGGCAACTATGTAGCCACCCGCGTCCGGCGCGACGGCCAGTACAGCACGCAGTGGCGCGGCGGCGGCGAAGCCTCCGATGCCAGCACCGCCAGCGCTCTTCGCGTATCTGGATTGAATCCCGCCCGTCAGCGCCTAACCCGCGTCGGCGACTCGTTCACCACATCTTATTTGGACGCGGCTAGCGGCGCATGGAAAAATATCGATACAAACGTAGTCGTATTGCAGGATCCCATCTTTCTGGGATTGGGCGTTTGCTCCCACGATTTAGGCCAAATCGCAACGGGAACGTTCAGCAATATTGAATTGACCGGCGGAACCACAGACGCAAGCGATTGGCAACTGTATTAAAAAAACAGCTCGTATTCATAGCAAATCGTTTGGCCAACATACAGCCGTTATTATCTCATTGGATAATTCCCCGTATTTCTCCCCACATTGAGGGAGAAATACGGGTTTTTTTATGTCCGATCCGATGCATTCATCTTTCCCTTAACGCCTGCCAAAGCAAGTAAAAAATGATAGTCGCCATTATTCGTTTTCAACGTATTGAATGGATAAAAAGGAAGCCGTTATACCATTAATCCCTCAGAAGATAAATGGTCTCGCTATAGATCCCAACCAGATTCATAAGCAAGAGGAAAAACAGGTTGCCATCTTTTCTTCATCGAAAAGATGGTAAAAACCTTGAAAAACGCTTTATTGGGGTATAATTAAAAAAGTTTACTTCCGCCACAACATAAAAAGTGCGTTTGATTATTCGTATTCTTTCCTGTATGGGCCATTAGCTCAATTGGTAGAGCATCCGACTCTTAATCGGCAGGTTTCAGGTTCGATTCCTGAATGGCCCATTTCCTTAAACCCTCATTAATCAATTATTTATATTCTCCTTTCTGTCTGGAATTCTTCTCATAATAATTATCTATGCGCTAGATTTGCGTTAACCATTTTTCGTAAACGAATTGAGAAGAAAAAGCATGCTCCCCCTTCAGAATTGGTCTTAAGGGACAGGAGGCAATTCCTGTTGGGCTATGCCCTCCTTGCATTGTCCCCTTTCCTCCGGCATGGCCTGGAGAAATTCAAGCCCAAAGAAAAGTCGGTTTCCACCTTATTTTTTCGTTTTTCTGTCTAGACAATGGAGGCCACTTAAATGATTCTCTCCATACTATATGTAATGGTTGTATAGTTATTGATATGAAATGGGAAAATGTTCGAAACAATGAATCTTTCATCGAGGAGCCTTTGGAAATGTTCAAATCTTCAGCGGCATTTTTTCTTTTTTTCTTCATACGGATATGCGTCGTCATTGCTGTATTCGATCAGCCAGTCGCCGCAGAATCTTCTGACTCCGAGTTGCGCTTGGCGCATGATGGGAAGCCATTGTGCACCATTGTCACGTCGGAGAATCCCACTCCGGCGGCGCGCTTGGCGGCGTTAGAGTTTCAATTCCACATTATGAAGATCACAGGGGCGGAACTGCCCATCCGAAGCGATAACGAGAAAGTCGAGGGAATACGGGTGCTTATCGGGGATAGTAAGGCCACGCGGGCGCTGGGGATTGAAAGAGCCTCTTTCGCTCCGCAGGAATATCTCATTGCCTTTCGACCGGACGCATTGATTCTTATCGGACGCGATTGGGAGGATACGGCGGCCAATCGGAGGGAATTCGGCCGTCCCATGAATTGCGGAGATACGCTGGAAGCTACTCGGCAGCGCATCGACTACTGGAAAACCGTGGGGTATCCGGAACGCAGCGCGGGCGAGATGGAACTTCCGGGCGTTTACGACGATCTGGGAACGTGTTACGCCGCTTATCACTTCATCGAACAATTTTGTAATGTTCGCTGGTATGGGCCAAACGAAATGAGCATCATTTTCCCCTCTCAACCAACGCTTACAGTTAGCGGAACCGATATTCGGCGGTCTCCGGCGCTTAAATATCGCGACGCCCTTTGGTCTGGCAATTGGCCGTTCATGAAAGGACAGTGGGGTCCAACAACGCAATCCGAGATTTATCTGTTTTGGCGGCGTCTTCGCCTTGGCGGCGAGAAATGGGCTGGAAACCACACCTTCCACCGCAGGACCATTCAAGCCGTATTCACCAATCCTGCTTATCAGGCGCAAGGACCTGGTCGAGGAACGCAACTCTGTTATAGCAATCCGTTGCTGGTCGAAGAAGTCGCGCAGATGGCGCGGGATTTCTTTGGCGGCAAAAAGAACGCGCCCGAAGGATGGAAAGCGGTAGGCGATTATTTTGCGATCGTTCCGGACGACAATTCGAACTTCTGCCAATGCGACCCGTGCAAGGCTTTGCTGGCCTCAGGAAAGGACATGCATACCGGCCAGTTCAGCAGCGGCGAAGTCAGCAACTACTTCTTTTCCTTCGTAAACGCCGTCGCAAGGGAAGTGCGCAAAACCCATCCCGACAAATATATTGCCGCGCTCGCTTATTGGAATTACGCCTTGCCGCCTCGCGGCTTCGATATCGAACCCAACGTATCCGTGGCTCCCTGCCTTCATACTTGCCTCTACGCCATCCACCCCGAAATCCGCGAGAACGACATGATGTTATACAAGGAATGGCTGCAAAAAGCCAAAGCGCCGATTTTCCTCTGGAACTACTACCATCATCCGATGGAGCCCGCCTTGATTGACAAATGGAAGTGTTTCCCGAACGTGATGGCGCATGAGACTGCGCGGACGATGCGGATGTTCATCCAAGACGGCGTCCGGGGGATTTTCGTGTGCGGCGAACAAGAGATGCTGGAAGGTTATGTGATCGCCAAACTCTGGGACGATCCAGACCAGGATGTGGACGCCATGCTGCATGAGTTTTTCCTCCGCTATTTCGGCGCGGCTGCCGAGCCGATGGAGAATTTTTACCGTAAGCTTGAGGAGATTGCCTGCGATCCAAAGAACTATCCACCGCCCTATTACAAGCAAAATGGCATTGATTGGAAGAATGTCGCCTGGACGCGCCTGGGAATGGCGGAACGAATGAAAGAGCTGGGCGCACTGATGAACCAGGCCCAGACGCTTGCCCATACCGAACCGGAGAAGCAACGCATCGGCTTGTGGCGCGAGGCGTTATGGAAATGGATGGAAGAAGGCTGCGCTCAGTACGCCGCTGACGAATCGGCGCATTCCGATTTTAAAAAATAAGCGAGATTCTTCCAATTCGGGCTTGCTGAAATTTGTAAGTCTTGACAAACGAGTATATTAAGATATAACTTCCTGAAGGAATGCGAAAGAGAATCTGCGTGTATTTTTCAAAACCTTAGCACATAAGTTGAGGTCCTCATGTATCGAAATGCCGCTATGGTCTGAACCGAATCATGGCGAAATTGCCCGCAACGTCCCTGACGGTAATCGCGCTCAATCTGCTAGTCATGAATCTAGGAAAGTTGTATCGGATGGGAATGGAGAAAGGACTTTTTGTTGGCCTTTTGGCGTATTGGAAGAGAATCTATGAGGCGTCAGGAAAACTTTGGCAAGTCCTTGGCGAGCTGGGAGCCGCATGGATGCGCCGAAAGGATTCTCAGGCGACGCTATCCGATCGTCAAGCGAACGGCGCCGCTCCCCTGCTCCGTCCGCTCTTATTTCGGTAGTAAAGGTATTTCAGCAAGCCCTATTTGGGATGATAAAAGTAGGATGAATCGCGCCATATGACTCATCGATTACTCTAATGGCTCAAACAGCGAGGCCTATCCTATGATCTATAGAAAAGCGGGATGATTTTATGATGCGTAGGAAGGGTTTTACGTTAATCGAGTTGCTCATCGTCGTGGCGATCATCGGCATCCTGGCGGCTATCGCCGTTCCCAATTTTCTCAACGCCCGAACTCGCGCTTTACTTGCGCGGGTATATTCGGAACATCGCGCCATCGAAGACGCTTTAACCGCCTATAAAATTGACGAAAACGCCTATCCCGTCGACTCGGGAACCGCCTGCATCGCTCCGCCTCGCGTTACGATTTCGCTCAACGGCGTCAAGCAGACCGTTACCGGGATCGGCGTGATTACTACTCCCATCGCTTATTTGAACCGCATTCCGCAAGACCCTTTCATCCCGCCCCGGGATCCGGATATCGGCTGGTACCAGTGCTATGTCTATTTCGGCTCCAACGCTCCGTTCAATTACGGAGAATTCGAAGGACGCTCCCATTACATTATCTATTCCGTCGGCCCCGACAAGAAGCTGCAATGGTCGTTCGGCGGCAACCGTTATTCGCCCAGCAACGGCCTGGTCAGCGAAGGGGATATCATCCGAGTCGGTCCGGGATTGCGCAACAGCGCAGCGGGGTGATGGATTTTTGTTTACTCATGTTTCGCGCGAATGTCTTTTTTCTATGAATTTGCACTCTATCCAATTCCTCTCCCAAGATTGGGAGAGGTTAGGTGAGGGTTGATATGATGAACTTAGTCCCTCACCCTAACCCTTTCCCAAAGGGCGAGGGAACAGAAATGCGATTCGTAGAGATATATACGATCTTTGGCTATTCGTTCATTTCCCAGGCGATTTCAATGCGATGAACGGGACCGGCGACTCCAAAGAGATTCTCGGTCCTGAAAGAGAATTGATTCTTTCCCTTCTCCAAAGGCAGCGTTAACTGTTCGCCGCAATCGGCCCAGGAACCGTCTGGACGCGACATTTGATAGTTGCGAAAGTTCGGCGTAAAAGAGGATAAAGACGCGCTGGCGCAGTTGTCTTTAATCTCTACAGTGGAATGGATGACATTGGGCGTCCACTCGATCCAATCTCTTCTTGTCGTCGTTATTAAATAGGGCGTGTTGTACGCCCAATGAGGTTTTCCATCGCGATGCCAAACGTTTTGGCGAAAGAACTCGTCATCCAGCATAAATAGAACGGAATTGCCGGCGGCGGGAAATGAGGTAAAGCGATTAGTTGTGTTTTCCCAACTGCACCAACGATAGGTTTCGGCGGTAGGGCCGTAGTCGCCTGAGTATTGATCCGTATCATGTTCTCCATTCAGTCCAAAGCATGGCAATACGGATTTTCCTCCGTCTTTCCATACTTCGTCGCGTATCTCTAACGCCGATAATGGAAGATGGTCTTTTTCGAAATGAACATCGTATTTCGCGTCGATCAATACCCACTTGCCGAAAGAATTCACCCAGACTTCGTTGACTCCATGATGCCCGCCTTTCTCGATCGTACCGGGACCGCATCCCAGCCGGCGCGCAACATAGCCGTAACTGTTTAGGACGGCCTCTTGCACGATGCTGAAATGGGCGCAATGAAAGCCGCCTCCTTGCAACGCCGCATCGAGAATGGCGAAGGCGTCGCCCCGAGTTGGAGTCGGATGATCGTTTTCTATCCTGATTTTCGATTTGATCCAATGGCGAAGCCGCAGGATACGGCGCCATTCGTCTGTTTCCCCAGCGACGACTTGATCCAATCCATAACGCTCGCGCAGTTGTTTTATGCGCGGATTATAATAACTGTCGTAGGCGCGGAACAATTCGTTGCCGTGATATTCGGGATTTTTTACGGGGATTATCGTGAAATGCCCGTTCTCCGCCTTAGGAGTTATGTGCGATAGAACGATGATCGCCGTTATGAGGATGTATTTAAAAAGATGAGTACTCATTGAATCTCTCGATCCTCCCAATGATGAATTAAACAGCCGCTTTTGATCGTCAGCAGGAAAATGGAAGAGAAAGTGGCTCTTCGAAAATGATCCATATATACCGAATCTGTTCCTGCTTGTATAGTTGAGCTGGGCAGGCTCAAAGCGAAGAGCATCCTCCTTTCGATAAAATAACGCGCATTGCGTGCTTGATGGAAGGTTTGATTTGAGCGCATTATCTTCCCGCAAGTCCCCGTAAAAGATAATAAATATTTTTCAGATATTCGTTTTCTACCGTAACGACGCCCTCTTCGTTCGTCCACCAATCGCTCGCGGAATAGATTTCTTCCGGCGCGGGCGCAATGAGGATTTCGCATCCGGTTCCGCGAAACATGCGGTCCATCGTCCATTTCGCTCTTCGCGACTGGAAGAGACCGGAGACGATCAGGATGGAGTTCCGGTTATTTTCCAGCATCCATTTTTTCAGGAACGCCGCTTCGGCGTAAGTGCTGTAAAAAGGCTCTTGGCTCCAATGCGTCCGTTCGGCGGGAACGCTGCGCAATTTGAAAATCGCCTGGCAAATCCGCCCTTCCAAGACGATCAAGTCGCGGTAGGGAATATCGGGCGGAGCGTCAATGGGCAGGCAGATCACGATGTCCGGCGCATAGCCAGTCTGGAATAATTCCGCCGCCTTTTCCACTCGTTGCCAACCGCCTCCGCCTAGAACGGCGATGGCGTCGCAGGATTTCAGTTTGGATTCGTAAATAAGGAAAGAGGCGAACGATTGCAGAATGGATTGGCGATGATAATAACCGATCGCTAGAATGAGGACTATCGACGTCAGCGCCAACGCGATGCGCTTCCAACGCCGCCGGAATTTCGCCAGAGTAGAAGAGGCTTCCAGCCTCTTGATCTGAAAGAGAGCGATTCCTTTCCAACGCCGCCGGAATTTCGCTGGTTTGGATTTCGTTGGAAGCGGCGATGAAGTCTCGCCTGCGGATTCTGATGAATCCGATAGATCCGGATCGACATCCATTCGATGGCGTTTAAGAATAGACATAGGCATGGTTATTAAGGACAATAGTAAAACGATCGTTTCAATACTAAGGAGGATAGCCGAATGTCGTACAAAAGAAAAATGGTTGCCATCGCCGCTGCATCTTTTGTCTTAACGCTTTTTGCGGGACTCTCCGCCATGGCGGCGGACGAGAATCACCCCGCGATCCGCTTGGGCATGGTGGGATTGGATACGTCGCACGTCATCGCCTTTACCAACATGATGAACGATCCCAACAATGCCGACTACGTTCCTGGGGCCAAAGTCGTCGCAGGCTTCAGAGGCGGAAGTTCCGACATCGAAAGCAGCATCAGCCGGGTGGACGACTATACAAAGCAATTGCAAGAGAAATTCGGCGTCATGATTTACGATTCCATCGCCGAACTTTGCCGCAACGTAGACGGCGTGCTGATCGAAAGCGTCGATGGACGGCCCCATCTCGAACAAGCCAAACAAGTCATAGCGGCGGGTTTGCCGATGTTCATCGATAAGCCGGTTGGGGGCTGTTTTGAAGACGCTCTGGAAATCGCCCGTCTAGCCAAGAAAGCGGGCGTCCCCTGGTTTGGCGGTTCCAGCCTTCATTGGGTGAGAACCTGGCGCGAAGCCATGAAGCCGGAAAAAATCGGCGAAATATTAGGTTGCGATTCCTACTCCCCTTGTTCCTACGAGCCGCATCATCCCGATCTCTTCTGGTATGGCGTCCACGGCGTCGATCCGCTTTATGCGGCGATGGGGCGCGGATGCCAAACCGTGGCGCGGACGCATACGGAAGATTACGATTACGTTGTCGGCGTCTGGAAAGACGGACGCATCGGAACCTACCGTGGGATGCGCAAAGGGGCGCACGATTATGGAATGACGATTTTTGGGTCCAAAGATCAAGTGGAAGTCAAAGGGCACAGCTATAAAGGATTGGTCGAAGAGATCGTAAAATTCTTCCAAACCAAGAAGCCGCCTATATCTGCGGAGGAGATTGTCGAAATGTACGCCTTCATGCAGGCGGCGGACGAAAGCAAAAACCAGGGAGGCAAGCCGGTTCCCGTCCCGCAATTTTCGCTGGAGTGAAATAAGCAAAAAAAAAATTAAACGCCCTCCGCGCGTAAATCATACGCAAGGAGGGCGTTTCTATTCTTGGGAAAATCGAATCGGCGCGAATGAAAAAAGAAGGGGCGGATCGTTCGACCCGCCCCGAATTATTGAATACTATTTACTTTTTCTAAATTATTTCTTTTTCTTCTCGCGAGCCACGGCGCAGGCGGCGGAATGGCGCGCGATGGGAACGCGGAAGGGCGAGCAGGAAACGTAATCCAAGCCGATCCGATGGCAGAATTCCACCGACTGGGGATCGCCGCCGTGTTCGCCGCAGATGCCCAGTTTCAGTTTCGGGCGAACGGCGCGTCCGCGCTCGACGGCGAGTTGCATCAATTCGCCGATGCCCGTCTGATCGATGGTTTGGAATGGATCGTCCGGTAGAATTCCTTTCGCGACGTAGGGATGGAGAAATGCGCCGGAATCGTCGCGGCTGTAGCCGAATCCCATTTGCGTAAGGTCGTTGGTGCCGAAGGAGAAGAATTCCGCTACTTCCGCGATCTGGCCCGCGACGAGGCAGGCGCGCGGAATTTCGATCATGGTGCCATACATGTGCGGAATGCTCTTGACGCCGGTCTTTTTCACCGTTTCGGCATATACCCGCTTGGCGATGGCGAGTTGGTCGGTCAATTCCTCGACGAGACTGACGACGGGGATCATGATTTCGGGGAAGGGTTTCTTTTTCACCTTTAGCAATTCCGCCGTCGCTTCCAAAATGGCGCGAATCTGCATTTCGGCGATTTCGGGATACGTCACGCCCAAACGGACGCCGCGATGCCCCATCATGGGATTGAGTTCGTGAAGCGCATCCGCCCGTTCCTTAAATTCGGCGGGAGTAATCTTCAACTCTTTGCAGAGTTTCGCGATTTCTGCTTCTTCCTGAGGAACGAATTCGTGAAGCGGAGGGTCCAACAGGCGGATGGTAACGGGCAAGCCGTCCATCGCCACCAGGGTTTCCTTGATATCGTTCTTAACGAAGGGGAAGAGTTCGTCCAAGGCTTTGCGCCGTTCTTCTTCATTTTTGGACAGAATCATTTTGCGCAATTTGGAAAGCGGCTGTTCCGAACCTTTGCCGTAGAACATATGTTCGGTGCGGAAAAGCCCGATGCCTTCGGCGCCGAACTCGCGAGCCTTGGCGGCGTCTTGGGGCGTTTCGGCGTTGGTGCGGATTTTAAGACGGCGGACGCCATCGCAAATTTTCATGAACTGGTCGAAATAGATATTGCCTTCGCCCGCTTCGATCAAGGGAAGCGCTCCCTGATAAACGTAGCCCTTGGTGCCGTTCAATGTGATGGTATCGCCTTCCTTTAAAAAGGCGTCGTTGCAGCTCATGGTTTTCTTGGCGGCGCTGATGCTGAGAGCGCCCGCTCCGACGATGCAGCACTTGCCCCAGCCGCGGGCCACCAACGCCGCATGGCTGGTCATGCCGCCGCGAGCGGTGAGAATAGCGACGGCGGCGCGCATCCCTTCCACGTCTTCCGGATTGGTCTCTTCGCGCACGAGAATGACTTTCTTGCCTTTCTTCGTCCACTCGACGGCGTCAGCCGCTGTAAAAACGATCTGGCCGCAGGCGCCGCCCGGTCCGGCGGGAAGACCCTTAGCGAATACTTTGGTTTTTTTCTCGACAGCGGGATCGACGATGGGGTGCAGCAGTTCGTCCAATTGCGAAGGCGAAACGCGGAGGATGGCGGTCTCCTTGTCGATCAGCTTCGATTTGCACATTTCTACGGCCATGCGCACGGCGGCGGGACCATTGCGTTTGCCGACGCGGCATTGCAGCATCCACAGGCGGCCTTCCTGGATCGTGAATTCGATATCCAGCATATCGTGATAATGCTTTTCCAATTTCTTCTGGATGCCGTCTAGTTGCTTGTATACTTTCGGCATGGCTTCTTCCAACGAGAGAAGATGCATGCTCTGTTCGGTCTTTCCGGATTTGTTGATTGGGCTGGGAGTGCGAATGCCCGCGACGACATCCTCGCCTTGGGCGTTGGACAGCCATTCGCCATAGAACACATCCTCGCCGGTGGCGGGGTTGCGCGTGAAGGCGACGCCGGTGGCGGAAGTATCGCCCATGTTGCCGAAGACCATCGCCTGCACGTTGACGGCGGTGCCCCAATCGTGGGGAATGCCTTCGATGTTGCGGTAGGACACGGCGCGCTTGCCGTTCCAAGATTGAAAGACGGCGTTAATGGCGCCCCACAACTGATCCATGGGATCGTCAGGGAAGGCTTTCTTCATGATTTTCTTGACTTTTTCTTTATAAACGCCGACCAATTCTTGAAGGTCTTCGGCGGAGAGATCGCAATCCTGCTTGATGTTCCGTTTGTGTTTTAATTTTTCCAATTCTTCTTCCAACTGCTTGCGGATGCCTTGTCCTTCGGGAGGTTCGATGCCCGCCGCTTTTTCCATAACAACGTCGGCGTACATCTGAATAAGGCGCCGGTAAGAGTCCCAAGCGAAACGGGGATTCTTCGTTTTCTCGATCAAGCCTTGGATTGTGTTCTCGTTGAGGCCCACGTTGAGGATCGTCTCCATCATGCCGGGCATGGAAGAACGGGCGCCGGAACGAACGGAAACCAAGAGGGGATTTTTGACGTCCCCAAATTTCATGGACATGATCTTTTCGACTCTTTTCAGAGCGTCGGTGACTTCTTTAACCAAGCTGGGAGGATACTTGCCTTTGTTCTCGTAATAGAGGGTGCACACTTCGGTCGTAATCGTGAATCCCGCCGGAACGGGAACTTGCAGATTGACCATTTCGGCGAGGTTCGCCCCCTTGCCGCCAAGGAGGTTTTTCATTCCGCTATCGCCGTCCGCCTTGCCTTCTCCAAAAAAATACACGTTTTTCTTGCTCATAATCTCTTTACCTATCCTGATGTTTTCTAGATTCAAATGGTCGAAGGACGATTGGCTGCATCCTTCCCAACTATAGCCGCAGCTTAACAATAATAATGTATTATTCACTCTTGTCAAAATCAGTGAAGGCATAAAAACGCATTCTTTACGTTTTTTAGCTTTTTTCTAAAGTTTTCTTATGGAAAAGTAAGGAATGGGACGCGATCATTCGCCGGTTTCCCTCCCGGCTTTCGCCGTTCCCCTGCGATTTGCGCCTGCCTGAAAAGGAAAAATGGAGTACAATTTCTTCGCCGGCGCTACGAAACGTCCGCCGCTTTCTTGGAATGCGTTCTCTTTACCTTTGTGTAATTTTCCAAAATCCTCAAAGGATGGATTTTCCGATATGGATGTCATAGAAAAAAAACTTCATGAAATCTGCGAACGATTTTATGAATTGGAAAGACAACTCGGCGATCCCGCCAATTTGTCCAATCGTTCTCTCCTGACGGATCTCAGCCGCAAACACGCGGAATTGTTGCCCGTCGTCAAGGATTTTAAGGAATGGGAGCGCATCCGGCGGGAACTCGATGAAATCAAAAATCTTATCGCTTCCGACGATTCCGAACTGGCCGAAATGGCGAAGATGGAACTGCCGGAACTGAAAACGCGGGAAGAGGAAGCAAAGCTGCGCCTAATGGAATATCTTAAGCCGAAGGATCCCAACGCCCACCGCAATACGATCCTTGAGATTCGCGCTGGGACGGGCGGAGAAGAAGCGGCGTTGTTCGCGGGCGATCTTTTCCGCATGTATTGCCGCTACGCCGAATCCCATAAATGGACGGTCGAGGTTCTTTCTTCCAATCCTACCGGCAAAGGCGGCTTCAAGGAAATCATCTTCGCCGTGAACGGACCGGGCGCTTATTCCCGGCTGCGATTCGAAGCGGGAACCCACCGCGTTCAGCGCGTGCCCGAAACGGAAGCGTCCGGACGCATTCATACCTCCGCCGCCACTGTCGCCGTTCTTCCCGAAGCCGACGAAGTGGAAATCGACATCTCGCCCGAAGATTTGCGGATCGACGTTTTCCGTTCCTCCGGGCCGGGCGGGCAAAGCGTGAATACGACCGATTCCGCCGTGCGCATTACGCATATTCCTACCGGTTTGGTAGTTAGCTGCCAGGATGAAAAATCGCAACATAAAAACCGGGCGCGGGCGCTTAAAGTGTTGCGCAGCCGCCTATTGGAAATCGAACAGGAACGCCAGGCGAATGAAGAGCGGGAGCAAAGGCGCTCCATGGTAGGAACCGGCGACCGCAGCGGACGCATCCGCACGTACAATTTTCCGCAAAACCGGCTGACAGATCATCGCATCAATTATACGGTTCATCGTTTGGAAACCGTCATGGAAGGCGAACTGGACGAGTTAATCGGCGCTTTGGCTCAGGCGGAACAATTAAACCATTTGCAAGAAGCTAGTTAACGCTTGATTTTTAAATGGGATTTATACTTTACTTTCCAATAAAATCCAGTATATTCGAGGAGGTTTGGATATTAGAATATCCTGGAATGGAGATTGCGGGAATGAATGTCAAAGACGCCATCGAACAATGCGTAGAACTTTTTGAAACAAGGAAAGTGGAATCTCCCCGGCTATCCGCCGAACTTCTTGTCGCTTTTGCGGCGTCGATGGATCGTGCGCAAGTGCTGGCCAACCCGTCGAAAGAATTATCGTCGCATGAGCAGATTCAGCTTAAAAGCATTCTGCAAAGACGGGCTAAACACGAACCGATTCCTTATATTACCGGAGAAATCGAGTTTTTTTCCATTCCTTTTTCCATTTCTAATGGCGTATTCATCCCCCGGCCGGATACGGAGACGCTCGTATCGGCGGCGTTGGATATTTTGAAGAAGTTAAACGATCCTAAAATCTACGATATGGGATTCGGATGCGGCAACGTGATCATCTCCTTGGCGCTGAACCTGGAAAGCGGCGTCTTTTGGGGCAGCGATATATCTAGCCAGGCTTATAAGGTCGCTATGCAAAACGTTACCCGCCACGAATTGAATAGCTATGTTACCCTGCGCGAGGGCAATCTATTCGCTCCCATGAGAACCGAACTAACCAAGGATTTCGACATGATCGTCAGCAATCCGCCTTACGTCAAAACCGGCGATATCCAAAAGCTCCCCAATCAAATCCGCGATTTCGAACCGGTTATCGCTTTGGATGGAGGACGCGATGGGATGAACTTTATCAAGTCGTTCCTGGACGGCGCTCCCCCCATGCTCAAGCCCGGCGGCTATCTCCTCCTGGAAGCCGATCCTACGATCATGTCGACGATTCGCACCGAAGTAAGGCGGCGTGGCCTATTCGAAGATTTCGCCGTGCATAACGACGCTTCCGGAAAAGAACGAGTATGTCAGTTCCGGACGAAATCCCGTTAGGCGGTTGGAATTGTCTATGATGGAGTCGCAATGCGGAAAGCGAATACTCGCCTGTTTTTTGACATTTGAAATGGTTTTCGTATTCGCCGATTGTTCCAACGCCCCCTATTCTCAATTCAATCAAGGAGTCGTCAACCTCCATACCGGCGACGAGGCGAAGGCGGAATCGTCTTTTGAAGAGGCGGTACGTCAGGACCCCCATAACGCAGAAGCCTGGAATCAACTGGGCATAATCGCTTTCGATCGCGGCGATAAGGAGAAAGCAGAGAAATGTTTCCGTTCGGCGCTCGAATTGAAGCCCCATAACGCCGTCTATACCCGCAACCTGGCGATCGTCTTCGCGCAAAAGAAAGAGTTGGATTTAGCGGACCGGATGCTCGGCAAAGCGCTCGAGTTGGATCCTTCCGATGCCGATACCTATGTGGCGTTGGCGAAAGTCAAAGCCTTGACCGGCGATAAAGAGTCCGCCCGCCAAGCTGCGGAAAAAGCGCTCAAGTTGAATCCCGCCCATCAAGAGGCGATCGCAGTGCGCAGTTGGCTGCGAGAGCCTTCTCCCTAAAACCATAACGAAAAAAGAAAAGCGGCGCCAATCCATTCACGGCGCGAATCGCGGCGGATAGACTCTCCTTGTTACTGTAAATTAACCAAGTTATTGAAATCGTTTTCCTTTAACGGGTAGAGCAGGCGTCTCGCCTGCTCTATGAATGCAGGCGGGACGCCTGCTTTACCCTATATATTCCTCCATAGGATCAGGAGCCGCATGGCATGTTGACTTTTACGAATCCGCTCTTGTTATGGGCGTTTCCCGTTCTCGTTCTTCCTTGGATATTCCGCCGCCGGCGCGAGGAGCGGATATTGCATATCGATTTTCCCCTGCTTCGTTTTCTGCGCGAGTCGGAAGAGAAGGAGCGCGTCAATCCTTTCCTGCAGGAACTTTTGTTACTTCTTTTACGGACGATGTTATTGGCGATGCTGCTGCTCGCGCTGGCAGGTCCTAAATGGACAGTCGATGCTCCCGGACGAAAGAGTTTGTTTTCCTCATTGTTTTCTTTCGGGCGTATGTTTCAGTCTCACGTGCTGGTTTTAGATACTTCTTATAGCATGGGATATGGAACTGGGGAAACATCCTGGTTCCATCAAGCGCGCCAAGCTTGGGACCTTATAGAAAGAAATATTCGCGGCTTGTCGTTGGATCGCGTTCAATGGGATCGGACGACGGTTGCGCCGGATCGTTCTTCCCGCCTTTTCTCTCTCTCCTCCCGCGAGATAGAAACGTTGTTTCAATCTGCGCCTAGTGCGGAAGGAACGTCCGTTCCAGAATTGATGACGGCTTCCCAGCGATCCTTCGACGACGCTCATAGCATGATTCTCGTAACCGACGGCCAACGCCTGCCCTGGGCGCCGCTTTTGGATTCCTCGGTGGATTTCAAATTCCCCGCCTCTCTTCTCGCCGTTTCAGTAGGCGAGAAGCCTGTCGTCAATCGGTGGTGCGAAGTGAAGATGCTATCGTCTCCCCCATGGGGAATCGCCGGTTGGGAGACCATCGCGGGACAAACGCGCTCGCTGGGCGGCGACGGCGTTTCTGGGACTGTTTCCATTATTCATGCGGAATCCGGCGATCCCGCCTATTCCGATGCGGTTTCGTTTCCCGCATCCCCGAACGCCGTTGCGGCGCTGCCTTTTCTTTTCACCTCTCGATTCTCCGATTTAATGGCGAGGGACGTCCAACGTAAGCGCCCCGATGTATTGAAATTTTCCATTAAGCTGGAACCGGCGGACCCGCTTCCCATCGATAACGAGATGACGTTGGAGGTTCCCGTAATTGAAAATTTCTCCCTAGCGATTCTCTGCGACGCCGCCGTGGATTCCCCAGTTTTGTCCATTCTAACATCGGCTCTCAATCCGCTGGCCGGTTCGCCGCAATCGCCGCCGGTTCGTCTGGAAAACCTTAATCCGCCCCTTCGCGAAATCTCTGAGTCGGTCGATCTCGCCGTTATCGTTCCCAGCCTCGTATCTACCTGGTCGCCTTTGGAATCCACCGCTGCGATGGAATACATCAAAAACGGCGGCGCCGCCATTATTTTTACAATCGCATCCGAAATGGAGTTGGAATCCTGGAATCGCTTCTTGACGGAACTGGGATGGGTATGGAATCCAACGGAAGCGTCCGCCGCGCCGGAAGGCGTTGCCGTCTCCAGCGCAGGACTCTTGACACAATCACTGAAAGTTTGGGAAGAATCGATATGGAAGCCTTGGCTGCCCAAGCGTCATGGAAACTTGAAAACGGGCGCTTCCCTCGTTTCCTACCGCCTGGGCGATCAAAGTTGCGGCTTAATCGCGGAAGCGTCATTGGGCAAGGGAAAATTCTGGTTGGTCAATACATCGCTCGCCCTCGATTCCGAAACGCTCCTATCCCCCGCGCTGCCTCCCTTCCTGTGGGAAACGGCCAAAGAAGCGGCGCGGCTGAAAAAGCAATACGCGCTTACCCTCCCGGCGCCAAAACCGGAATCCAACCTCACCCTCCTGACGGATCAAGAAAAATCGCAATTGTCCGAACGGTACGGCGTTCAATTCACGGGAATGGAAACCCTGGAAAAGACGCTGAATAGCCGCTTCGGCGGAACCGACCTGCGAATGCTGCTCCTCTTCCTCTGCGTCCTGCTAGGCTTAACGGAATCCTGGCTCTCCAACCATTTGGCGTCGATATAGAGGGGAATTTCGACGAGAAACGATTATCGCGCCATAGTTCCTTTACCAATCAACTGATATTCTGCTATTCTTTAGAGTGAAGACGATAATAAAGGAGTTTATTCCATGAGTGAATTGGTGCTTCACGACGTGGACGAAAGTATTCTGGATCGTTTAAACCAAACCGCTTCATCGCATGGAGTCTCGATAGAGGAAGAGGCGAAAAATATTTTAAATAACCATCTTTTCGCTTCCAAATCAAAAGAAAACGCTCTTGCGAAAACGCGCGCCATTCGCCGCCGCACCGCTGGACGGACTCATACAAGCGGAGTTCAGATTAAACGGGAAATCTACGAGAAAACATCCTAAAGATTAGCCAAATCCATATTGAGATTATGCTCATAATCGTCGATGCTTGCGTCGTTATAAAATGGTTCTTTGAAGAAGAAATGAATGAGGAGGCGGATCGTCTTCTCTCTGGCGATTATACGGTGAGCGCGCCTTATTTTCTGCTCTTGGAATTTTCCAATTTCCTTCTTAGAAAGCGCCGCAAGGGCGAACTCTCCGATAAAGAAGCACGCGAGGTTCAGATGACAGTTCTCGATTGCATCGATATATTTCATTCCACAGATCAACTTATCCCTAGAGCGAATCAAATTTCCACTGAAATTAACCACTCGCCCTACGATTGTCTCTATTTGGCCGCCGCGGAATCTCAACGATCTTTCCTAATCACGGCCGATAGAGAATTGTATGATCGGGTGAGGAATAGTCCTTATCGCAACATTATCGCATGGATTGAATATCCAGTTTTATAAGATTAATTATGGGTTCATTAATCAAGAAAAAAAGTATTATTAAATTGCAATGAAGCTATTCAAGCAACTCAAAAAATATTCCCATTAAATACGCATAAGGATCATTTATCATCATTTTAAAAGAGAATCGTAAAGAGATCGGAAATGAAACACGAAGGGCATAAATATTAAGAGGATTTCCAATGGCTTCTCTTACGAATATGCAAGATTTACGGACTATTCTAGGCCATCTGAACGCGGAAAAACCTGCGGGGCTAGGACTGAAAGATGGAGAAACGGCGCGTCAGGAACGAGGCGGCGATTTTTTGCGCAGATTGAATCTCGAACTAGAAAGCCGTCAGGGAAAAGCGCGGGTGCTTGTTACAGGACAAATTGGGGTTGGGAAGTCTACCGAATTATTACACTTTTTTCATAACCACGGTGGAATAAAAAAAACTGGTTATTGGATTTTCTGTAATTTAGAAAAAGATGAACATCCGGAACGATGCGGCGCAACAGGAGTTTTTCTTACAATTTTAAGAGATTGTTGGGGGGCAACACGAAATTTACGTAATAAAGCTGATCTACCACAAAGGGACAAAAAAGAATATCTTCAGTTACGGGATGAAATATTGAAAAGATTAATCGATTGGCTAAAAGGTGAGATCATTGAAGATGACGCAACAGCAATTTTTCGTTTTGGAAACATGGATTTTCCTGTATTTCTTGAAGAAAAGGGACAAGCATTAGCTCTTATATTAGGGAAAGCCTCTCAGCATGAAGCTGTTTCTCAACGTTCGGAACAATTCGGATTAGTTCCTGACTCTTTAGTAAATTTATTAAATAAATTACTAATATGGATAAAGAATGCATGGTATGAACGTCCACCTGTTTTAATTGTCGATCATGTAGATAAAATCCGTGATTCAACAGCCGCTAGCGAAGTTTTAAAAGAATCTATTCCGCATTGGCAACGAATTGAAGCCTCCATCATCATGACGGCGCCTTATGAATATACGCTGGGAGAGATGCGCCATTCCGTCGAATCGTATTGGGGAAGGCCGTTGATGATTTATCCGCTAGAGATTCCCGAATTGGATGAGAGCGACATTCCTTCCATTTATCATGATATACTCAAGAGTTGCGGATTGTATACGCTCATCACGACGGATAGTTTAAGATTACTGGCTCATTATAGCGGGGGAATACCTCGTTCCTTCGTCCAGTTTTTGATAGAAGCCAGTAAAGAAGCGCATTTGTCAGGGCATAAAAGAATTGAAACTTCCGATGCGCAGGCAATTATATACAATGCGGAAAGAGCGTATCAGGATTATGGTCCAACTCAAATGGATTTATTGGATCAGATTACGCAAAATAAAATCGGATTAAATCAATCGGCGTATCTTTTGCGATCCCCGATTGGGCTGCTGGTATTGGAAGCTAAAGAGGGAGTGCAACCCTTACGTGTTCATCCATTGGCTCAAAAAATGCTGGAACGCTATCGGATGAATCCGATGAAAAGCGCAATATAATATGTCTACCGCCGAACAATTCGCCCAATCCATCCTGTTAGAAAATCGCGGCGTTCATGTCCTGCTTTGGAGCGATCAAGACGATCTCTATCGAGCTTTGATCGTCATTCTTTCCGTCCTGAAAGACCAGCCGGTTTATCCCTTGCTGCTTACTTCTACAAATGAATCCATTTCAAAACTTAGAAGCTTATTCGAGATAAAACAACCGCCGCAAGAAATCGATGGGGAGACAGACGAATCCCTGCTGCCTGCAAGAAAAGACCTTTTGATATTCTTTATTCAACAAGCGACAAGTAAAATGATCGGACCATGGTTGAATGGATGGCGGAGCCAAATAGCCTCTTCCCCTGGAACCCTCTTAGTGATTCGTCACGCCGATTTTATGGACTTTCAAAGAGAGGCGCCCGATTTAGCGTCCTTTTTCGGTTCGAAAAATCAGGATTCCGCTTCTATGTTATCGCTCTGGAATAAAGAAACCGCCCAAAATATCAAAATAAATTTACCGAAAGAACTTCATGATATTCTCATAAAACTACCAGGAGAACTCCCTTCCAAGAAAGAAATTGAATTTTGGATAAAACAACATCCTCCTATTGACGCATAGATTCTTGCTATGAATAGTTTACCTTTTAAGGAAATTCAAAATTTATTTTTGAAATGTTTGAAAGAGGCGAATATTTTTGATCGTCCCGATTCCGATGGCAGGTTATTCGAAGCGGAAGACATTACAAAAGATAATAAAAGATGGTTAGCGGTTGCGGCAGGAGTCAATAAAAAAGAAGCAAGCGAGCTATTCTTCGGAAATAAATCGCGCGCCGTCAAAGCGGAGTATCCAATCCGCTTCCATCGATCCGGCGAAATCCGAATGTTATTTATCGTTCGTCCCTTCGATAGCGATTTATCCAAAGTTCAACCCTTATCATTAATAATGCCTTTCGCGAAAACCATTCCATGGTTGGAAGTACGTCAAGCCTATCTTAGAGTTTCGAATTTACCTCAAAATGATAAAAATATCGATAATATTCGTTGGGAGTGGGATTGCAATTACTTCAGAGAAAAGCCGCAAGAATTTTGGCTCAAAGGTTGGTTCGATGAATTAGGTTTTAATCCATCCCACTCGCCATCTCATCTTCATTTTAATTCGAATAAATCAATCCAAAATAATCCATCGAGCATCCGTGATGGCGATTTAGCGGATGATTTGCGCCTTGCCATAGGAAATCCCAATCCTCTCGCTTTTATTATTTCGCTTGCCTTATGGATAAAGACTTTGCAAGTACGATAAAATAATTTGAGTTAATGAATCTCATGCCACCATCCTTCCCCCCCCGCGATCTTAAATTCATAACCGTCTTGTTAGCCATCCTCTTTCTGTTCGCGCCGCTTTTTCCTCAATTGTCCACTCCCCAGTTCGCCTATTTCTTTCGTTCCGTCATTGATCTTTTGATTGTCGTTGCTTTCTGCCGGTTGGGATTGGTTTCGGCGATGGCTCGAATTCTGCTATTCCCTATATCGATCCCTGCTCTTGCGGGATTGGCTTGGCTGTTCTTGGAATTGATGCAAACGCCTGACTTGTATCGCGCCAAAGGCAAGTGCATGGTTTTATTAACGGTGTGGATGTTGTTCGTCCTGATGCGTCTGATTCCCATAACGAATGCTTCGCGGCGCTGGCTTTGTCTTTGTCTCGCGTTGGGCGGCGTTCTCGCCGCTTTGCATGGGCTTTATTTGCAATGGACGGGCTTCGGCGAATTTATCGACGTTATGAAAGAAAACGCTCTCTATGACGACGCTATGCGCAAGGAACTCATCGTCTCGCTGGAAGCCAACCGCGCTTTGGGGCGCTTCGGCAATCCCAATCACCTGGCGGGGTATCTTGCGCTCTCGCTCTGGCCGTTCTGGTTCCTTTGGAAAGAAGAGCGCGCCGCCTGGCCGCGCCGCTTGCTGCCCGTGATGGCGCTTCCCATCTTGATTTGTCTTTACCGAACCTATTCCCGCAGCGGGCTGCTGGCTTTGCTCGCGGCGATGCTTTTCGTTTTTCTTTATGAATTGATCGAGCGAGGTTACGGTCCCCGGCTCATGCGTTGGGCTTGGATCGCTGGCGGATTATGTCTTGCGGGGATCGTCGCGGCGGGATTGCTGGGATGGTTCATGGCGCAGGGAATTATCCCCTCGCCGCCGCCGTCGCTTTTCGGTGGACGGCTATTGACGATATCGACGGTGGAAGCGCGGATGGATTTCTATCGCGGCGCTTTGGCGATTATCAAGCAAAATCCCTGGCTGGGCGTGGGGCCGGAAGGATTCGAATCTTACTACTGTTCCTTTATACGTCCCGGTGACCGCGAATCCCGTTATGTACATAATTTCCTGTTGGAAGCGGGCGTCGAGGGCGGCGCCATCGGTTTTTTCCTTGTCTCATGGCTACTTTTCGCCGTGATCCGATACTTGCGCCGCGCTTGGCAAAACTATCCGCATGAACGCGCCGTCATCTTCTCCGCCGCCGGTTGCTTTGGGACGCTCGTTTTTCTCTCTCTGTTGGATTTTCACAATAATCTTATGGAATTCTGGATTGCTCCCGTCTTTTTTTTGGGTTTGGCTTCTCGCAATTCTATTGCAGCGCCGCCGCCGGAGCGCTCACTGCGCTGGATGGGGATTGGATTCTGCGCGGTTCTGGCGTTGTCGTGGACGTTTTGGGGATTCTGCCGTTATTTCAACGAGATCGACCGCGACAAAGGGTATTATCTGGTTGTCGACCATCAGCCCGCCGCCGCCCAACAGGCTTATGAACGCGCTGTTCTGTTTGATCGGACGGACGCCGATTCCTGGCGCAGTCTAAGCCTGATTTGGGCGGAAATCCCCGAACGAGACGCCCAATTGCGCCGATTATCCTATATAAAAACCGCCGTCCGCTGGGCGCCGCGCCGCGCTTTGATCCGTTCCGATTACGCTGCAGCTCTCTTTGCGCTAGGATATTCCGAGCAAGCGCTGCGCGAAATCGAAATTGCGCAGCGTTTGTTTCCCGCCCGGCCCAAGTATTATGAAATCATGGCGGATTTTTACCGCCTCCTCGGCCAGCCGGAGCAAGCGGCGCAAGAAAAGCAAAAAGCCGAGGCCATCCAAAAAGAGATAGAAGCGCGATATCCGTCATGACCGCACAGACGTTAAATGCAATAAATCCAATAACTCATCCCCGCCGCCAAACCCGCCAAGTGCTGGTTCGCGGCGTTCCCATCGGCGGCGGCGCTCCCATCGCCGTGCAAACGATGGTCAAAGTCCCCACCACGGATTACGGCGCCGTTATGCGCGAAATTGAAGCCTCCAACCGCATCGATCCCCGCGACCTTCCCGACCGCGAACAGAATATCTTGCAGGACTTGCATTGCTGGGAAGATGCCTGCGCCTTGGCGCCTTTTCATAGCGACATCAACCGCGTCAGCATTCCCGACGAAGAATCCGCCGATAATCTGGAGCGCATCGTCAAGAATTCCCCTATCCCCATTGTCGCCGACATCCATTTCCGGCCTCCGATGGCCATCGCGGCGTTGGAAGCGGGCGTAGATAAACTGCGCATCAATCCCGGCAACATCCGCGATCCAAAATTGCTAAAAAAGCTGGCCCGCGAAGCCATCGACCGGGGCAAGCCCATGCGCGTTGGGGTCAACGCCGGTTCGCTCGATAAAAGTCTGCGAGAGCAATACGGCGATCATTCCGCCGAAGCCCTGGCCATCAGCGCTGCCCAATCCGTCCAGCTCATGGCTGAGGAAGGCGTGCGCGGCATCGTGGTTTCGCTCAAAGCCAACGACGCCCGCTGGACCATTGACGCTTATCGCCTGTTCGCCCAAAAGAACGACTACCCGCTTCATCTCGGCGTGACGGAAGCGGGCTGCGGACGCGCCGCCGTCGTTAATTCATGGGCGGGAATCGGTTCGCTTTTGCAGTTGGGAATCGGCGATACGATCCGCATCTCCCTTACGGAAGATTCTCGTCTGGAGGTAATCGTCGGCCATCTGCTTCTCCACTACCTCGGCCTGCCGCGCCATCCGTTTTCATAAATATCCAATGAGAACGAATTCCTAAAAATCAGTGATTGATTATTTCGGATAAAAAAACGATCTATACTATGAAGAAAAGGGGGGAGGAGGCGATCGCGAGCGGATTTATTCCGTTCGAGGAAAGTCCGGACTCCACAGAGCAGGACGCTGGGTAACGCCCAGGAGGGGAAACCCTACGGAAAGCGCCACAGAAAACATACCGCCCGCTTCGTCGGGTAAGGGTGAAAAGGCAGGGTAAGAGCCTACCGCGGTTCCGGGCGACCGGACCGGCATGGCAAGCCCCGTCCGGAGCAATGTCAAATAGGAGAGGAGGAGCGGCTCGCTCCGCCCCGCGTCATAGCGGGAAACTCTTGGGTAGGCAGCTGGAGGCCGTCAGCAATGACGGTCCTAGAGTAATGATCGCCCGCGACAGAATCCGGCTTATACCTCCCCCCTTTTTCTGCCGCCCCTAAGAAAACAAAGAGTAGAAGAGGCTTCCAGCCTCTTGAATGGAGAAGGAAAGAGCCAGGATGGCTCTTCTACTTTTTCCGCGCCAACACAATCAACGATAGCCCTATAGGCAAACCGAAACTAAGAATGAATGGCTTTTCGCTCAGATAAATCAGGGTGAGGAGACGGTTTAATATGGGGTGATGATGCATGTTGTCAGCTCGGGCTATTCGATTTTGAGTTTTGACGAACCAGCGGCGCAATCTTCCCCACCATCGCCAAAGAATAGCGGCGGGCAACAGCCAACAATTCATGTAAGACTGATGCTCGACCTCAAATCGATTCCCTTCCAGCATGGTAAGAATCCGCCGCGTTTCATAGCGCCGCACATGATGATTGATCTCGTCATGCTCCCCCCACAAGGAAGGAAATACCGGCACAGTGATCAAAACATATCCCTGCGGTTTGCAAACGCGCGCGATTTCTCGCAACGCCGCTTCGTCCTCTTCGATATGCTCCAACACATCTAAGGCCGTCACCAGATCGAAAGAAGCATCGGCGAAAGGCAATGCTTCTAATCGGGCTTGCCGCGCGTTCTCTTCCTGCCGCTGGCGGCAAAATCGAATCGCCTCTTCAGAATAATCCACGCCGGTGACGTTTCCAAATTCCTTCAACAGCGAAAGATTGATTCCCGTTCCGCATCCGGCGTCCAGAATTTCGCGGCGGCTATTTTCCGGCGGCAAAAATTTCCGCAATAAGGCGGATAAGATTTTTCTTCGGCTGACGAACCACCAATTGTTATTTTCGAATTCATAATAATCCGCGTAATAATCCGTTCGCACAATTTTCTCGTTTCATCGATCCAAACGCATCCCGCCGATAAGGTTTGATCCGTTTTCTCAATTTGATAAATCCTCCGATTTAGAGAATTTACGAATTTGGGTAAATCGGCTCACGTATTGGCCGATAATGAAAAATGAATAACTTTCCAACGAAAGTCATGGATATCGATCGACAATTTTAGGAAAAGGTTAATAGGTATATAATGGTTAATCTAGCCCTGGTTGAACCCGAACTTATGGCCAAGTCCGCCCATCCCGCCAATACGATTCCCGTTTTCCGACCTTCCATTACGGAAGAGGAAATCCGCGCCGTCGCCGACGTCATGCGATCCGGTTGGCTGGGGCTGGGACCAGTGACGGAAGAATTCGAAAACGCTTTGGCGGCGGAATTTGAAGCCGGTCACGTCATCGCGCTCAACTCGGGCACGGCGGCGTTGCATCTCGCCGTCCTCTTGCTCGATCTTCAGCCGGATGACGAAGTGATTGTCCCTACGATTACCTTCGTCTCTACCGCCCACGCCGTCCGTTACGCCGGGGCTAAGGTCGTTTTCGCCGACGTGGATAAAGATACGCTCTGCATCAGCGTCGAGGACGTTCGCCGAAAAATCACGGACAAAACCAAGGCCATCATCCCCGTCCATTACGGCGGCCATCCCTGCGACATGGACGCCCTGCGCGAATTGACCGCGGGTAAACCAATAACGCTCATCGAAGACGCAGCCCACGCCTGCGGCGCAAGTTACAAGGGAAAAGCCATCGGCGCCATCTCGCCTCTCACCTGCTTCTCATTCCACGCCGTCAAGAATCTCACTTGCGGCGAAGGCGGCGCCGTCTTTACTAATAATTCAGAATGGGCGCGCATTCTACGCGAAATGCGCTGGATGGGCATCTCCAAGGACACCTACGCCCGCACCTCCCACGGCGAAGTGTACGCCTGGCAATACTGGGTTGACGAATTGGGCTTCAAATATCATATGCACGACATCTCTGCCGCCATCGGACTAGTGCAATTGCGCCGCTTGAAGGAAAACAACCGCAAGCGCCGCCGCATCATGGAACTCTACAACCGCGCTTTCGAATGCCATTCCTGGATCGAAACGCCAGTGGAATATCCCCATGTCCACTCCTCCTGGCACATCTATCCCATCAAAATTTCCCGCCGCGACGAACTGATCGCCCATTTGAAACGCGGCGGCATTGCGCCTGGCGTTCATTACTATCCCATTCATTTGCATCCCTATTACGCCGCGCAGGAATCCCATTGCCCCATAGCGGAAGAGGTATGGAAAAAGGTATTAAGCCTCCCCATGTTTCCCGATATGACTGACGCCGAGATATCGCGCGTTATCGAAGCCGTTCTCTCTTTCGAACCTTGAATGCCTTTAAAAGTAGGGTGGGCTAAAAGCGAAGCATAGCCCACCTTTTTTACAAACCGGAAAACGCCAATATGAACGAATCGCCTTTCTCTTCCTCCTGCGTTCTTCGCCGCGATCCGGAATTGCTGCGTTCACTGCTCTCGGCCATCGAAACGGCGGATAAAACGGAACAAAACCTTTACGAAGCCTTCGAAATGCAAATAATTAACGATCGCCGCTACCAGCGGCTGCACGCGCAACTTTTTGAAGTAAAATGGATGCTCCTGGAAATCTTGAAAAAACTATCCGGCGCCTCCTCCCAATCCTCTTTGGAAAAAAGAGAGATAACGAAATGATGATCGGCGAAAAAACTATTTTGCGCGCTTTGGAAGACAGGGACGTCGAACTTTTGCGGCGATGGCGCAACCATCCCGATCTGTTGAAATACCAATGCTCCGATATTCCCGTTTCGGAACACAGCCAGCGGCGTTGGTACGAATCCTACGAAGCCAATCCCGCCTATCGCGTTTTTATCATTGAAAACAAAGAAAACCAGCCGGTAGGTTATACGATCCTGAAAAACCTCGATCATAAAAACCGCCAAGCCGAAATCGGCCTCTACCTCGATCCCGCCCAACAAGGCAAAGGCTACGGCAAAGACGCCTTCCTTACCCTAATCCGTTTCGGATTTTATGAATTGAATCTGCATCGTATTTACCTCCAAGTCTTCGATTTCAACGACAAAGCGATCAAGATGTACGAAAAGATCGGCTTTAAAACCGAAGGCCGGCTGCGCGAAGCCTACTTCACCCAAAACGCCTTTCACGACATCCTCGTAATGTCCATCTTGGAAAATGAATTTCACTTTTAAATTTTACGAAACGTGTTTTCGCTATATGTTCGCCTTGGAGAGGGATTCGATCTTCGTTAACCAACTATGGAAATGGGGACATTTTTCCCGAATGAGCGGCAGCCCGATTTTTTGGGCAATCAAAGGACCGGCGGATGCTTTCATGCCGTAATATTCTGGCAAGAGTTGAATAATCCGTTTTGAAGGCGCCGTATTATTTCCATCATCGATTAATTCGGGAGAGGAAAAAGAGGCGCATTGATTTCCAATCTCTTTAATTGCTTTGATTCGATTGGGAAATTGAGCCTCGAATTGCCTTGGATCGGCAAGAATCAAGGCTTCGAATTCATGCAATTGAATGTAAGGAATGAATCGCTGGGATGATATATCCTCTCCCATCGCTTCTTCCATCTGCTCAACTCGCCGATAAGGATCGAAGTTTTTCTTGGCTTCTTTATAGCCGGGAAAATCTGGCGGAAGCGCATATAGATCGAACATCGTTGTAAAAAGGGCGTCATCGTTTTGATCGTCATTCATCCATCGCAAGATATCTCTCTTAGCTCGCGGATAATCCAATAAACCTCCCCGATAAATACGCCTTCTCTTTCGGCTTGTTTCTACGCAGCGCGCATCCGCAACGACGCCAAAATGCCCAAGATAATTGACTAAAACGAAATTTACGAACGTCTCTTCCGTTTGTCCTTCGGCGATGATGTGCAGACGGATCATAACGCAGGTCTCCCGCCGATGACGTTTTTCTCCCACAATTCCCCAATGGAATATTCTTCGAGCCATTCGTTCAGCTGTTGGGCGTCAAGACGCTTGAAAGTCGATTCCCGTCCGATGCGATCCACAACAATAATATCCTCCGGATCGAATTGATCGACGAAAGTAACCGATTGAGTGGCGACGATGACTTGATGATTAACGGAAACGCTTTTCAACAAACCCGCAATCACATTGATCGCCGCCGGATGAAGTCCAAGTTCTGGTTCGTCCAAAATGATAACAGTCGGTATTGTCTTATTTGGTATCAATTTATATGGTTGGAGCAGCAAGGAAATTAACGCCATAATCCGTAAAGTCCCATCGGAAGCTAGACTAGGGCTAAAAATCAAGTCGGAATTTATTTCTCGCCATTGCAATAAAATTGATCCATAATCGGGGATCAAAACGAAATCGTCAAAAAAAGGAATAATGAGACGAATCGTTTCTACGATTCTCCTATAACAAGGTTGTTCGTTTTCGCGAAGACGATAAAGAAACGGCGCCAAGTTGCCGCCATCTTCCTTTAAAAAAACATTATCTTCCACATTCCAGCGGTTGCGAATTCTTGCTGTCTCGGACGTATTATGGAATTGATGGACGACGCAATTCTTCATCAGTCCAAGAATCACTTCCGCCGTTTTATCGATTCTTTCAATAATGCGCGCTTCTTTATGTCCCGAATCGAGTGACGACCATTCTCTTTTTGACGGGTATTCATGTCGAGAAAAACGGTATTTTTCATCCACAAAAATCAAAGTATCTTTCGCGGCATGGCTAAGACTAAAATCGTATTCATTAATCCCAGCGGTTGTTTCGAATGACAACGAGGCTTTGATATGCTGCGTTTTGGCCGAACCGTCATGAAGCAGCGCATCGGCGCCGCCGGATTTGCCTATAAACGTTTGCAGATTGCCAAACGAACCCGTCATCCAGTTCAGCATTCTAAAAAAAGCGATAAGGTTGGATTTTCCCGCGCCGTTGGGGCCGATCAATATATTAAGATTGCGCAATTGTAATTCGTCCAACTTGCGTATCGATTTGAAACCGTGAATTTCCATTTTTGTCAGCATCTTCATATCCCTTTTAAATCACTACATACGCCGCATCCTGCTCATCTCATTCAATAATAAATGAAATCGGAATCTTAAAATAGTACTCGTCTTCGCCATACATTCCTCTTCTCCGGCTTTGATTTTTCCCGCGCATTCCGGTAGTCTGGAATCGGTCCTCGGCTTCGACGCGAGGCCGGAGCAATTTCGGAGAGGAAAGGGAAAGATCGCCATGACGAAGGATAGAAAAAATTCAACTCCCATGAACGAAAGCAAAAACAAACCTACGATCACCCGGCGCGGCTTTCATCGAACGATGGCGGCGGTTTTCACGGCCGCTTCCGCCCGGCGGGTGTTGGGCGCGAACGATAAGATCAACATCGGCGTAATCGGCTGCGGCGGACGGTCCTACGCCCATATCCATACCATCCTGAAATTGATAGAGAGCGGCGCCAACGTCGCCATCACCGCCGTCTGCGACATCTATCGCCCCCGTCTGGAAAAGGCGAAAGCGGCAACGAACGGCCAGGGAACCATGCGCCATGAGGAACTCCTTTCCTTTAGCAACGTCGATGTCGTCGTGGCGGCGGGGCCGGATCATTGGCATGGCTATCACGCTCTCGACGCCATGAACGCGGGCAAGGACGTCTACTGCGAAAAACCCCTTTGCCATTGGCGGCAGACCGAACTGCCCAAGCGCTTAGTCGCCACGGCGAAAGAAACGAAGCGGCTCATCCAGGTGGGTACGCAATGGATGTCCAATCCCGCCTACGCCAAGGCGAAGCAACTGATCGCGGACGGCGCCATCGGCAAACCGATTATGGCTGAAACCGGCTACTACCGCGTCGGCGATTGGGGTGAGCGGGGAATGCCCATCGACGATCCCAACGCCAAACCGGGGCCGGACCTGGATTGGGAGCGCTTCCTCGGCGACAGCCCCCGCCGCGAATTCGACGTCAGCCGCGTATTCCGTTGGCGCATGTATTGGGATTACGCGGGCGGCCCGGCGACGGACCTCTATCCTCATCCCTTCACGCCGGTGGCCTACATGCTCGATCTGGACTATCCCGAATGCGTCGTCTGCACCGGCGGCAAGCACCGCTACGAAGAGCGCGAAGTGCCCGACACCTGCAACATGATTATCGACTATGCGGGCGGCCTGACTGTGTTGGTGACGGGAACCCAAGGCAACGATTATTCCGCTCAAGGAACTGCTCTACGGCCTATTTTGCGCGGCTGGGACGGAACGCTCACCTTTGAAGAGAACGACATCGTGATTCGCCCCACGGAAGGTTCGTCCATTAAGGAGCAGCGCATCCCCGCCGATTTCGGCGAGCGCTTTACGGAATTTTGGACGACATTTCTTGATTGCTGCCGCAACCGCACCCAGCCCAAGGCGAACATCGAACTGGGCGCAAAAGTGCAAATCGCCATGCAAATGGGCATCGCCGCCCTGCGGGGACGCCGCGCAGTCTTCTTCGACCGCGAACGTCAGGAAATCATGGATTGAAGAAGAGGATAAAACAATCGCCGCCATGCGAAGCCGAAAGGCATCGCCTGGCGGCGGAGATATAAACGCATGATTGGTCTTATTCCGATTTCACTCGATTGAGACATTCCTTTGATATGGAGAAGAGTCATCTCCAGCATATCGGGAACCATGAGATATTGTTTGATTTATATCTTGCATGAGAGCGGATTAGCGCACGCATCCGCCTCTATCCCCCTAAATATTCTTTGGACGAATACAGTATTAAGACATAGGCGTCGCCGTTCCTGCAACGGCTTCATAAAAACTATCAATATAAAGTAAAGTTGACGCCGCATCCCAGACTGGAGGCGTCCGCGGGCTTCTTTTTTTCGTTTTTAAAAATATGTACTCTGTTCTCCGCCGTGATGGCCGCGTCGCCGAGGCCGTCTCCCGTCATATCGCCAAGCAATAGATAGCCTCCCGGACCGTCGAGAGAGAAAGTTGCGATTCTCTTGCCTTGGTTATTGTAGAGCGCATGATTGTAGGCGTTGGCGATTTCGCAGGCGTCGTCTCCCGTCCAATCGATCCATTCGTGATGGCGGCTATAATCGGTAACGATTTGGCCCAAGCGTTCGCCGTTTTCGCCCAAAATCCACAAGGGGCTTTTTCCTTTGGGTTGATGATCGATATCCACCAATATATTCGTCCCCGCCAATGCTGGGAAAGCGTCGCCGATTTGTATGGATTCGAAATGATAGCCGGAAATTTCCCATAGTGGATTGCCCTCGCCGTCGATGAGGGTGATATTGTTGGCGCCGCAGCACGTTAGCGCCAGGCGGGCGTCTTTCGGCGTTTTGCCCGCACGCAAAACGCGGATGGCGTCGAGATGACCCCGCGATAGATCGGCTTGCTTTGATTGGAATACCCAGCGCACGGTTCCATTGTGGTTCAGCATGGCGTATCCCGCCGCGATCTCATCCAAGCCGTCGCCGTCGAGGTCGATGGGGCGCGCTTGATGAGACGTGCGATAGCCGCCGGGTTCGCGGACCGTCCATAGAAGTTTTCCCTCGCGGTTGTACGCCCAAATCTGCGTGTAGCGGGTTTTCACTAAAAAATCCGTGGCGCGGGGGCCGCCGGAAAGATTGGCGAAGACGAGCGAGTCGCTCGCTTCCGGCGGGATGGGAAGCCTGCGCTTCTCTTTACCCGTCGCGCCATCCAACTCGATCAGTTGTTTGTCTCCCAAGACGACGACCTCATTGCGCCCATCGCCGTCCCAATCGTAGATTTGACAAGCGACGTCGTGATGCAAGTTCTTGCGGCCGACTTGGGGATCGCCCCAACGCCAAATGACGCTTCCGTCGAGACGCTGCGCGGAGACGGCGCTGGTATAATGAACGTCGTCATTATTGACGTTACGGGCGCTGACGATGTCGGCCTGGCCGTCGCCGTCCACATCGCCGGTTACTACCCAATCGCCGGAATATTCCGGGTCCAGCGTTATGGTTTTCCATGGGGAAATCGGCATCCCAAACTCTTTCGATTCGCCCGCATCCACAATATCGAAGAGAAGATCGGATTTTTTCTCTTCGGCCAAGGCGATAGTCTGCCCTATCATAAAGAACGCTATCGTTCCCCAAAGAAATCCTTTTATCTGCATCGCAATCCTCCGTTTTCTTCTCATGGCCGCATCCTCGCGTAGAATAAATTATAATAATGATACCATATGTCTTTCCTCGAATAAACCAACTTCGCGGCGCCTTGAATCGAACGGCTAATTCCAAGATACTGCAAGGGCGTCAAGATCGACTCCCGCCGCCATCATGCGGAGCGGCCTACACCAATTCCTTATGAAACACCACGCCGAATCGCCGTATTCTTCCATCTTTCCTGCTTTCTTGCGGGAGACAGGCCCCTGGCTCGTCATGGCCGCCGCCGTTATTTTCCTTTTTCATGAGGCGCGTCCTCATCCCTGGCTCTACGACCGGTTGAAAACCGTTCCGATTGGATTTATCGGTTTTTGGTGCGCATTAGCGGCGTTGGTTTTATTGTCTTCCCAATTGACGCGCATAGGATGGAAAATCCTCTTTGGAACGATTCGCATTATTTGCGATCGCTTGCAGCGCAAACCCTATTCCTTCGGCTTTTTTCTGGTTTGCGCCAGCGCCTTATTCTTTTGGATCTTTAAGATTCAGCATATGGAATCGGGAGACATCCATCAATTCAAATACGCCGCCATGCAGGGAAGAGCATTTTACGTCGGACACGCTCCCCTGGAAACGTTATTGCGCTTCTGGCTGCGCGATATTCTTTACCTCTATCCCGATGCCGACTTAGTAGCGATTTTTCAATGGCAAATTTGCCTATATGGAGCGATCTATGTTTTGACGGTTTTGGGATTCTGCGCCCGATTGCCGCGAGAGTATTATTGGTTCGGTCCGATTTTCCTTTTGATTTCTCCCGTTATGGAAGTGTTTTGCGGCTATCTGGAGGTTTACAGCCTCCCTTTATTGTTGGAAGTCCTATTCTTATTGACGGGGCTGTTTTATATCAAGAATCGCGCTTCCATCGGATGGGTTAGTTTTGCTTATGGATTGGCGTTCGCCAGCGCCTTGTGGCATGCTTTTTTGTTTCCGGCTTATTTCTTTTTGCTGATCCATGCCTGGCGCAATAGGAAGATGAAGGCATGCGGCTTCGCCGTTCAGGGATTGATCGCCGTCTGGCCGACGCTCTGCGCGCTGGCGCTGCTTTCACGGTATACTAACGCTTTCATCGGTTTCGAAAGCCGTTTCGGCGATTCTGTCCATTTCATTCCCTTCAATCAATATGCGCAATCGATAGGATATTCGGCCGCTTCCGTCCGGCACCTCGCCGACGCGGCCAACGAAATGATTCTCATCGCCTTGGCGGGTACGCTCTTCGTTCTCGCCCGCTTCTTCTGCGATTGGAGGATCGTTCTGCGGAAATTAATATATAAGGCGGATTTTCTTTTTTTTCTACTCGCCGCCATAGGGGCGTTGACGCTTGGATTTACCTATTATCCCGCGTTGGGTTTGCCGCTCGACTGGGATTTGTTTGCATTCATTTTTCCCTGCATATCTTTGCTAGGAGTCGCCATGATGAAAAATATCTTTGCCGCCAATAAATGGAAAAAGGCCATGCTAGTCCTTGTTGTTGCATCGGCGGGACTCGCCTCCGCCTGGATTCTGCAAAACTCCCTCTTCTGGTACTATCCCGCCCTGATTTCCAAGTTGGGGCCGTATATCAGCATGGCCGTTCCCGACTATTATTACCGGCAAATGCGCATCGCCTTCGAGCATAACAATCAACAAAACCTTTATTGGCTGGCGGACGAGGCGTTGAAGGAATCGCCGGGGAAATACCGCGAGATTCTGGAATTCATGAACGAATGGGTCGTCTCGACGTTGGCGAAGACTCCGCCGCAGCAATTCGATTGGCCCGGCTGGGCCTGCGATGTCTTCGTTCAACCGGGCGGGCCGCCGGAGCGCGTGTATGTTTTCGACAACAAGGGTCGGATCTTCATCGAAAACGGCGAAGCGTTGAAATGGATCTACGCTCCGGCGGAGGCTCTTGGCAGTCCCGTCGTAGGCGGCGAAATCGCAGTGAGCGGCGACGCCGTGATGCTGACGGAAAATGGCGTCATGTTGAATGTCGCCAAATCGATCCTGGAAAAGGGAATCGCCGAATCCGTTCAATGGGAAAAAGCGCAGGCCTTTGCCAATTTCCTGCCCGAAGCCATGACCGATCACGATCTTCCCTTGCGCCTGATCGATATGGAGATCAAGGGAGACGACGGCCATATCTGCGTATTGGACAATTACAACCGCGTATGGGACGCGACGGCGAGAACGCTGATTTTTCAGGGAATGCCTGCCTACAACACTGTGCGATCCTTCCATTTCACGTTGAATTATCAGCCGGTAACGATCGACGTCAACAACCGCATCTCTTACGATAACCGCAAGGCGCGGCTTCCTTTCAAAACGAACTGGTTCTATCCGATCGTGCGCGACTTCATCCTGACTCATGACGACGAAGGCTTATTGACTCTCGATCTGAACGGCAGCGTTCATCTGGCCGGCAGCACCCCGCTTTACGAACCGATTCTCACTACGGATGTCATTGTCGACCGCTTCGCGAAGATCAAGCCGGTCTATAGCCGCGATTCGCTGCTGCTGCTGGACAATCGCTATCGTCTTTACTATACCAAGATCGACGTCTCCAGCGCCTCGTGCCGCGCCAAATTCGAGGGAATGATCAGGGCGGGCCTATATACGCAAGCTTACCGCCATTTGCAGGAGATGTGGAGAAAATCGAGCGAATTGACGTCGCTGTGCTACGAAATCGTCGATACGGATTTCATCCGCGCCATACGCGGGATAAAAATGTACGAGGGTCTCGACGAAATTCCCATGTTCGTAGACGCCTTTCCCATCAGCGGCAACCTGATTATTCTGCTCGACCGCTGGGGACGGCTGACGTATGAAATCGACGGAAAGTGCTACTTGTTGGATGGTTCGGGGCTGACGGCGTGGCCGCATAAGGACGTGATCGACGGCGCCGCCGCTCCCAAGGATATTTACTTTCTAACGTCGGACGGCCTTGTCTGGCATTACGATTCGCTGCCTTCCTTCGTTCGGGAAGAATCGCCTTTGAATCGACAGCCCGCGTTATGGGCCGATCTGCGCGATTACCAGCGGGAGGCGCTATGGATCGGAATCGAGGCGATCCGCGAAGGCAATGAAATTCTCGCCATGACTTCGGAAGGCCTGCTGGTTCGGTTGGATTTGAAAACGCGCGCTCTGCTGGACCGGATCGAACTGCCCGCGCCGGATAAAACGATTCACGATTTCGCTTGCTGCGAAAAAGGCGGCGATTTGACGGCGGCCTATACTACGCAGTCGGGACCGGCGACGGTTTATACGTTTTGGGACGCGAAAGCCGTGACGGTTCCGAATACGAATTTCGATTGGCGGGCGATCAGCGATATCCTTTTGCCGAGTCCCTCTCAGGTTTTGGTTCTGGACCGTTTTGGAGTCCTTCATCCCAGCTATTCCGATATCCAATTTTACGACGCCATTGCTACGCCGATCGCCGACGCTGTCGCCATAAAATTCTTCCCCTCCGGCGATAAGGCGCTATGGATGAGAAGCAACGGCGACAAGCGGATTTACCGCGTAAAAAAAGAATGATAAGGGGACTTTGGGACTTTGGGACTTTGGGACTGGGAGGCAGCAGGACTGGTAGATATGAGTAAGATACAAAGTCATAAGGAGTTGAATGTTTGGAAGAATGCGATGGATGCGGCTATGGCAATATTTCAGATTACAAAAGGTTTTCCTGCTGAAGAGAAATATGGTTTAGTAGATCAAATCCGGCGATCTTCTCGCTCCGTCGCCGCCAATTTGTCGGAAGCATGGAAAAAAAGGCGTTACGAAGCGGCTTTCATTAGCAAATTGAATGATGCCGAAAGTGAAGCCGCAGAGACGCAAACATGGATTGAGTTAAGTCAGCGTTGTAAGTATATCGAATTTGAAAAAGCCAATGAACTGGATAATATGTACGAACAAATCATTGGGCAGATCGTCGTAATGATGAGAAATTCAAAAGACTGGATTCTTTGATCTCCAAAAGAAAATAACCAATGAAAATAGTACTAATCTCAAAGTCTCAAAGTCTCAAAGTCTCAAAGTCTCAAAGTCCCAAAGTCTCACAGATCGCGCGGGGATTGCCGGGAGACCATGCGGCTGACAGGTTGTTTTTTGGGTCCCAGGCCGGAAACGCTTTTTTCGATTTTCACTTGTTTTTCAAAGTGAAAACCCTTCTCGCGCAGTTGTTCGCCGTAAGTATTGAAAATGGCTTCTTCGAATTCCATGAGTTTATGCAGCTGGCTCATGCACGTTTGCAGCTTTTGATCGAAGGAGATCAAGCGTTCGCCGAGCGCTTGGATTTCTTTACGGTATTCCGCGAGATTGGGGGGAATTTCTTTACGTCCGGGAGAGGAGGGCAAATCGCCGGTATAGATGACGGAGCGAGTTTGTTGAAGAATAGTGTTTGTTATCTCCGGTTCGGCGTCTTTAAAAATTTGGGCGACTCGTTTTAAGGCGTTTTCGGAATGCTTGCGCCCGGAATCGAGCAATTCTTTTTTCAGGCGCAGGGCTTTTTCCCGGTGGCGGGCCAATTCCAATTGCCATTGCGCCAGTTCGAGCATATCCGGCGCCAAGGCGCGTTGGGCGATGCGGATTTTCGATTGCATGTGATCCGCCAAAGTGGCTTTGGCCTGGTTGAGTTTATCTTGGATATCGTAGAAATCCAGCGAATCCGGCGAAGAACTTTGTAGGGATTCCTCCAATTTTTTTACAAGCATTTGGAGTTTGAAAGCGAGAATGTAATCAGGATGCTTCTTTTTCTTATCCGCAATCTGTTTTTCCAGCGCCGCCGATTCCTTGGCGAATTTCGTTCCGGGATCGAGGTAGTCCGAAAGGACGGGGATGGCGTTCTGCAATTCCCGGCTGGCGGTTCCGCGCTCGCGGGTAAGATCGGCGATTAAATGCAGGCATTCCGACAAGTCATTGCGCAGAGGCTGGAGGTGCAATTCGATGTCGAAAGCCAATTCGGTCTCTAGATTGCGCAGGCAGTCGCGAGCCTTTTGCGAGGAGAGCATGATCTCCAACTTCTCGTACGACTTCGAGATTTCTTTATCCGACATCAGTTCGATGCGATTGCTTGCCATCCCATCTATCCTTTTGCAACCAGCGGCGTCACCTGCTCTCGCCGGGATAATTTTAGTATAACTCCTCCACGAAATATGGCATAATAATAAGGCGAAAAGAAGCGATTGGGAAGAAAAGATTCGCCTTAACCAGCGTAGAAATAGGATTAAAGTTGATTTACAGTAAGCCATGTTACGCAGTCCGTACTCTTGCGCTATCAGAAATATAGTACAAAAGAGGCAAGGTTCGAAAACCGCGAAATTTCTTCTCCCAGCCTTGAAAGGCTGGGCTATTGTCAAATGCCCCTTTAAAGGGGCAAACGGCAATAGCCCGCCGTTTCAACGGCGGGTTTAGAAAGGGATGCTTTTTTCGTGTTTTTCTTTTTCATTTCGCGTTTTCGCAATTCAATCCACGAGGGTAAGAGATTCAATTAATTTTTCATAACGCGTAACATGAGTTGCTGTAAGCCAGTCGTGGAACACGGTTGCGCATCTTTTTTCGGGGAGAAAAGATCATGAAAAAGAGATTCGATAAAATGTTCGCTGCCCGACTCGCATTGACGATAGGTTTTTTCCTATCTACATCGTATTCCGCTGCGCCGAACGACGCAGAACTCGCCAAGCATCTGATGACGATGGCGAACTTGCCGCGAGGCGTTTGTACGGTTTTGGGAAGCGAAGATGGCGGAGCGAGTTTGGAAATCGCCCGCATTGAGGGGTGCTTCGTTCACGTTCTCGAACCGCGCGCCTCCGAAATCGCCGGTCTGCAAAACCGGTTGGACGTGGATGGATTATATGGAAAGAGGATTATTGCCGAGCGATGCGATCTTCGGGCATTGCCCTATGCTGATAATACCGTCGATCTGATTTTGACCGCTCATTTATCCAGCCGCATGTTGAAGACGCTTTCTCCTAGCGAGATTTTACGCGCGCTGCGTCCGGAAGGATGCGCGATATTGGGTAATCTCTCCAGCGAGCAAAAGAATCTCGATGCGCCCACAGCGCAGCAGATCAAGGAGTGGCTGGAAAAGGGCGGCGCCGCCAAGGGGGAATTCAAAGAAGACAAGTACGGACGTTGGACGAAGATCGTCAAGCCCAAACCGGAGGGCGTCGACGACTGGCGGCATTGGGAAAAGGAACCTGACAACAATCCCGTATCCAACGATCAAGTCATCAAAGCGCCCTACATGACGCAGTGGCTGGGCAAACCCTATTACATCGCCATGCCCGCCGTTACGACTACGGCGGGCGGGCGGCTCTTCATCGCGATGGGACACATCGCCCATCATGTGCGGGAGGAGCCATGGCTGAATACGGTGCTGGCGCAAAACGCTTATAACGGAACCATTCTTTGGCAGCGCAAACTGCCCGACGGCTATCTCGCCCACCGCTCCGCCTTTATCGCTACGGAAGACGTTTTTTACATGATCGATATGGATGGGAACGGCTGCTTATTGCTAGATCCGCAGACGGGGGAAGAAAAAGGCCAGATCGATATTCCCGAATTGAAAGGGGAATGGAAATGGATGGCGATGCAAGGCGGCCGGTTGTACGTCCTGGCGGGCGAAAAGAAGGACCCGTCAGAAACCACCATCGTCCGCAGTAACTACACGCATTGGAGTTGGAATGAGTTAAGCCAAGGGTATTACCAAAAGCGCATTCCTTGGGGATTTGGTCGCATGATCGCCGCCTACGATCTCAAGGAGCGCAAAACGCTATGGACGCATGGAGAAGATGCGGACATCGATTCCCGCGCGATGGCGATGGGCGGAAACAGTGTTTATTACTATTGCCCCGATGCGAAACTCTGTTGCCTCGATGCGCAAACAGGCGCCGTCAAATGGACGAATCCAGATAACAAAGTTCGCGAACTGATCGAAGAGCCGGGGCAGGGATTGGTTTCCACGCCCGGATTCCGCACCATGTGCTTTTGCGTCTATACGCCCAAAGCCTTGTTCTTCGAAGCCCAGACGCGTATGAACATCGTCGCCGTTTCGCTGGAGGATGGGCATTTTTTGTGGACGCGCAAGAAAACCTCCAATAATCCCAACATGATTTATATTGACGATAAATTAATCGTGGGCTTGGGCGAGGAAGGCAATTCGTTGCAGATCGATCCTGTTAGCGGATTCATCGAGAAAGACCTGGGATTCAAGAAACGCTCCTGCGCCCGGCTGACGGCGTCGCCAGATTCGTTTTTCTGCCGCGGATGGTTCGAGGGAGTAACCCGTTTCGACCGCGCCAGCGGCAAGATTCAGTTCAACGGAGCTTTCCGCCCCTCGTGCAACGACGGCATTATTCCCGCCAATGGCATGCTCTATTTAGGGCCGTGGGCTTGCGATTGCAACCTATCGCTGATGGGCCGCGTGGTTTTGTGTTCGGCGGGCGATTTCAATTTCGATATCAAAACAAACGAGAAAGAACGCCTTGAAATCGGCGAAGGGAAAGTCCGCCAGATTAAGCCCTTTGCGACGGCGGAAATGGATTGGTTGACCTATCGCGGAAGCAACGCGCGCAGCGCCACCACGAAAGTCGCAATCTCCGCCAATGCCCAAAAATTATGGCGTTATAAACCTGAAACCGAGATTCTAGCCACGGCGCCAGTCGCCGCCAATGGGCTGATTTTCTATGGCGGCGATGACGGCAAAGTGCGCGCCGTCGACGCCGCTAGCGGCGCGTTGAAATGGCATTACAAGACGGCCGGCCCCATCCTGCATCCTCCCGCCGTCTGGGACGGACGCGTTTATGCGGGATCGGGCGATGGCTATATTTACGCGCTGGAGGCGGCGACGGGGCGGCTGTTGTGGCGTTTCCGCGCCGCGCCGGTGGAGCGGAGAATTATGGTTTATGGTTCGCTTTGCTCCACCTGGCCGGTTAACAGCGGCGTTTATGTAAAAGACGGAGTGGTCTACGCCGCCGCCGGGATTATCGATTACGACGGCACCTACTTGTATGCGCTCGACGCCGTTACGGGAAAACTGATTTGGGAAAACCATTCTTCCGGCCATTTGAACGAAGAATTGCGCAAAGGCGTTTCCGCGCAAGGAATGCTCGCATCCGCCAATGGACGCTTATGGATGCCGGGCGGTAATGTGGTATCGCCCGCCGTTTACAATATGAAGACGGGCGAATACGAGGGCGACCAACCCCTCGACGGTTCGCCCCAAAGCAACCGGGGCGAGGAGATCGGCGTATTTCTCGACAAATATATTCTGCTGGGAGGCAGGCTGCGTTTTTCCGCTACGGAGAACGTCGTCGATCCCGGCGAGTTCGCAGCGTTCGCCGTGGACGGCGAAATAAAAGGAAATAAAGGCGTAAATTTGAACGCGGGAAAAATTCCTCCCGCCTGGAACGAAGAAATCGTGGTTTATGTCAACGGAATGAATACGCCGCCGCAGTGCATGAAGACAAGCGACGTGGAGCAGTATTTCCAACAAGGAGACCGTCGCAGCCGTCCCCCGGCGCAATGGACCGCTGAGGCCTTGAAAAGCGGCGATACCGTCGCCTTGGCGATTGCGGACAATGCGATTCTCGCCGTCTGCAGGATGCCGCAGTCCCGCTCCCTGTATCCCCGTTGGCAAGTATTCGCGCTGAAT
Organism: Candidatus Omnitrophota bacterium; assembly: GCA_040755155.1. Classification (NCBI taxonomy): domain Bacteria; kingdom Pseudomonadati; phylum Candidatus Omnitrophota; species Candidatus Omnitrophota bacterium. Next base: position 80,417 of record JBFMBP010000084.1, read on the forward strand.
CCCAACGATGGATCGCCGATATGGAACCGCGATCTCAACGGTGAAGCGCTGCCCAATAGTCTGGCAATTGACCGCGATGGGCGGATCGTCATTGCGATGGCGGACGGAAGCCTGGAATGCTTCGGCGGCGAAGCGGCTTTCAAAGCCCATATCCAAAACATTCTCAAACAAGCAGAGAATAAAGAGATTGGAAAAGACGAAGCCGTCGAATTGCTCAACAAGGATTTGAAATCGACGCGAGACCAACAGACGCGGGATTTCATTATTTCCAATATGGAAAAACTCGGCTATCGCTTCGGCGACAAGGCGCAGCAAAACGGCTATCTCATCCATTGGAAAATTCTTGGCCCAACGCCTTGGGACGAGAGCGACAATCCCGTCGATAAAGTTTTTATCGGCGAACCGAACGTCGACGTCGAAAAAGCTGTTGAGGCGAATGGCCGCAAAATGGATTGGAAAGACTACGTTTCGGGAAGCGATGTCGGAGAAGTCGATCTCGCCAATATGCTGGGAGATTTTACCAACGCCGCCGCTTACGCTTACGGCGAATTCGAACTGAAAAAGGCGCAGGAATTGAGATTGAAACTCGGCAGCAACGACGGCTACAAATGCTGGTTCAATGGAGAAGAAGCGGGACGCTTCGATGGGGGGCGGATTTATATTCCCGATAAGGACTCTTTGGACGTCAAAGGCCGCATGGGCGTCAACCGGATACTTTTGAAAATAACGCAAATGGGCGGCGGTTGGGGCTTTGGCGCGCGAGTGACGGATCGGGACGACAAACCGATCGACCTGCGGAAATGAATCATGCTCCGATATGGCCATGCAGTAACGATTTTTATTTTTCTCTTCAGCCGCGCCGTTCCAGCGTGCGATAAGATGACCGTGCGCGACGCCGCCTTCCGCGAAGAGCGCGATATGCATCGGCTATGCCTCATCGCCAAACCGGACGATCCACAGGCGGAGGCGATGGCGAAACGGTTGGATGCCTGGTTCGGAACGGCGGCGAGCGATTTCAATGCGAAATATTTGCGCGTAGATATCGGCGATCCTAAAATTCAATGGCGGGATTATGGGCTGCCTTCGGCTCCGCCTTCCGCGCCGGTCGCAGTGCTCGCGGGATTCCATGCGCTGGAACGCCAAGCCTTTTTCATCGACCATTGGGAGCCGGAACCTGGCGATGAAGACCTGGATATTCTAACGGATTCGCCCGCGCGCCAGCGCCTGCGCCAGGAACTTCCTCGGAGAATCGCCGTATTGCTGTATATCCCCAGCGCAGAGGGAGAAAACCCCGCTGCGGCGCGCGCCATTGAGGAAACTGCCGCCTATTGGAATCGCCGGGAGACGGCGGGTATGGTGATATTGCGCGTGAGTCGCGCCGACAAGCGTGAGCGTTTGTTGCTGGCTTTCGTAGGCGTTAAAGAAAACGGCGCGGATTGGGCGGCGCTGGCGTTCGGACGGGGCAAATTGATGCCGCCCATGCAAGGCGGCGAAATCGCCAAAGGGCGAATGGACGAACAGATTCTAGTGTTGTTGGGCGACTGTACCTGCCTTCGTTCGCCCTCCAGCCTGGGCGTCGATATTCCCATGCTTTGGGATGCGGCAATTGACGACGGCGTCATCGCCTTGCGCGCAGACAATTTAGCCAGCGCTTTCGCCAGCGCAAGTGGCTCGTGGAACGCCATTACATCCACGATCGCCGCTTTGATCGCCTTCTTTCTGATCGCCGCCATCGCGGGCGGCGCGATTTTATGGAGAAGAATCCCGGCGTAACAACAAATGATGAATGATGAATGATGAATGATGAATGATGAATGATGAATATCGTACACTCAAAGAGTTTTGCGGGTGCGGTGCTCATCACTAGATTATCCTATTTTTCATTTTAGTGATTATCCACGCCGCCAAAAAAGATAAACATGTTATTGTTAACATGATGAATTCTATCCTTCCTGTAAATTTCCATATTTGGAGCGCTGTAGTGTAGGCTCAAAGCGCTGTGGGTGGGCTCAAAGCGAAGCGTAGCCCACCACCATTATTGCTGTATATCTCTATCTCTATCTCTATCTCTCATCTTAGCGATCGCCCATGCTGCGAGATAAAAAAATCCGGGAACCGTCATCATGGGAAAGGCCCATCCTTTTGGGAATCTTCCGCTTTGGGAGTAATGAAGCAGATAGAAGAGAGAGAATCCGAAGACTGACATCAATCCCCCAGCCAGTTCCATGAACCAGCCGACGATATAACCGAACCATGTCGTCAACAAACACATCATATGCACGGTGTGATAAACATTCCGGCTGAAAGGATTGAAGCCGCCCTCGCCGATGAAAATCAACATGAATAACGCAAACAAGGCGAGTCCCAATACTCTTCCAATCCACGCCAGAATAAGGATGAGATAATCCGCCGCTGTTTTTTTATCCCTTAATGGCAAACGAGGCCGCAGGATGGGTTTGATCATCCGCCAAAACGCCATCGATCCTTCCACGAAGCCTGCGCGAGAAAAATAGACATAGGCGATTAATATCATTCCCCCGGCGAATCCAGCGGCGTAGCTGGCCGAGTGCGCCCATAAATCCGTCATAAAAGCGATTTGCTTCTCTTGAGGAATACGGGAGGCCATATGATGTGGGAGAAAGGCTATGCCGTTTCTCGCCAGAATATAGCCGATGACTCCAGCCAATAACGCCGCCAGACCCGCCGACAACATAAGAATCGCCATAGGACGAATTAGAGAAGACGCAGAACGTTTCGGCCATGCGCCGGCGCGGGCGGCGTACGCCAAGGGAACGCCGAGCAATAGGCCCACCCACCACGAAGCGATGACGCCCCAGCCCAGGCCGATCAGCGTAGGGGAATCGGTATGAAATACGGGGGGATGGCCGATGGTGAAATATTCAATGCAGATGCGCGCCGTGATTTGATCGTGAAGAACGCCGTAGATCACGGAGGATGTTATAGCCAGCAAAATAATATAGAAGGCTTGCATTGCCGGACGTCTCCTTTATTCATTCGTCTTCTTTTGTGATTCTATTGTAAAGCGGCGATTTCCGTTTCTTGGACAATAGATGGATTGTGGCGGCTGAGAGACGACGTTTCCGGATTCCATCCTTGGATATGCCATTGGCGGATGCGGCCATAATAGGCGAGGTTGAGCGCCGCCGCGTAAAGAGAGCCGATCAACGCTCGCGGCCTGTTTGCGGCGCGAGCCAAACGCCGGGCGATGCGCCAGGGGCGATAGAATTCGCGCGTGACCCAATCGTGCCCCGCTTGCAGCGCTTCGGCGGACATGCCTTTCGGCTGAAATACGACGTGATGGAAATCGTAATGGGACCAATTGCGATCGACGATTCGATCCGCCATGGTTTGGTATTGCATTGTTCCCGGCAGCGGCGTGAAGATCGACGCCTGGATCAAATCCACTTCCAACTCGTCCAGCAGCGAGAGCGTTCGGGAAAAAACGCCGGGACCGTCGCCGTCGAATCCGAAGACGATCCCCGCTTCCACGCCGATGCCGTGGGCATGGAGCGTGCGGATGGCTTCCCGATATCGTCCGGCTTGATGGCAGTTTTTTCCAACGCCATCCAAATTCTTTTCGGAAAAGCTTTCCAAACCCGCGAAAACGCCGACGCATCCCGCTTCCGCCGCCATGAGAACCAACTCCGAGTCTTCCGCCAATGCCAGCGTCGATTGCGTAATCCAATATTTCTTCAATGGCGTAAGCCCGCGAAAAAGCGCCGCTGCATATTCTCGATCCGCCGTAAGATTGTCATCCACGAAGAGGAGATAAGAAGATGGCGCCGCCGCCGCTTCGGCGAGGACGTCCGCGACGGGACGCCGCCGTTGAATGCCTCCGTGAAAGGCGGAGACGGCGCAGAATGCGCAATGGTGGGGGCAGCCGCGCGCCGCTTGGATGGCGTAAGGCGCGGCGTACCGATTTTTTCGCAGCAGATGGAGAGGAGGCGGCTTTAAATGCTCCAAACTGGGCGGGGCGTCCAAACGGTTAATCTCTTGCAGGCGGCCGCGCCGCGCATCCTCGACCACTTTGGGCCAAACGCCTTCGGCTTCGCCCAAGACTACGGCGCTGGCGCAGCGTAACGCTTCCTGCGGGCGAAAGGTGGGATGCATTCCGCCTAGAACGACGGGAACGCCCTTCGCCCGAAAGGAAGCCGCGATTTCATACGCCCTGGGCGCCAGCGCCGTCATGCAGGTGATGCCCACTAAATCGGTCTCTTCTTCCCAGGGAATGTCCTCGATTTGTTCGTCGATCAGCCGCACCTCGTCTTCCGGCGGCGTCTCGGCGGCGACGCGCAATAGGCTGAGCATGGAAAAGCGGAACGTTTTGCCGTTGAACAACCGGCGGCGCCCCGTATGGCGCCATTGCCCGCTGGCGGGAGCGATAAGCCATATTTTCATGATGCGCCTCCTTAAGATTAGATATAAACAGAATAGTAATATATTATTTATTAATAAACAATATAACCGAAAAAATACGCCCCTTTCGCAAGGAGCGGGATTTTTTTCAGGATTTCTCTCCCGTTCTGATTTTTCCCCGGATCGATTCCATCGCCCGGCATACGCGTTTGCATTCCACGCCGGATAGTCCATCCATGATTTCGCCGACGCGCCGATAATAGGCTTCTTCCGACCGATCCAAAACGGCGCGGCCCTGTTTCGTCATTTGAACCCATTTCACGCGGCGGTCGTTGGAATCGCCTGTCCGTTTAACGCAGCCCGCTTGTTCCAGGCGGTCGATCAATCCGGTGATATTGGAGCGATTGACAAGAAGCATATCGCCAAGCGTCGTTTGGTTGAGAACGCCATCTTTCGCCTGATATTTTAAAAGCATGAGAACGTTGAATTGGGAATCCGTCAGACCGAATTCCTTCAATATCCGGTCCCCTTCCTTCGTCAACAGCGAGCCGGTGAAAACGATGTTGAGCACGGCTTCGTGAGGAAGATATTCGATCGGATTGATGCCCAGTTCCGTATGCAGGCTCATCATGGCGCTCCTTTATGATATATCAATATATTATTACCATATAAACAATCTGTCAAGCGGATTAACGGATTTTTTTGGAAAATGATCTAAAGGCGTAGTTCGCAAACCTGCGAAGGATAGCCTTCCGTTAAAAGACGGCCCCGTACGTCTTCCGCTTCCGTCCGGCAGCCATGGAGGCTGAAGAGATTCGATCCGGAACCGGTTAAAAGGGGCTTTGTTGGCGAGAGAGAGGCGAAAACGTCATTGGCTTGGCGGATGGCGGGATGCGCTGGAAAGAGAACCGCTTCGAAAGAATTGAAAAGATGGTTGGGAAGCGAATCCCTCTGGCCGCCGTTCAAGGATTGAATAAGAGCGGCGGGCTGGCTATGAGTCTTCGTTTCTGATCGATCCCAAAGCGCATAGGCTTCCTTGGTCGAGATATGAACGGAAGGGGAGCATAAAACGACGAATAGGGGGGACGTCATTAAGGAAATATGCGTAGAAATTTTTACGACTTTTTCTCCCTTCCCCCCCACATAACAGCAACCCTCTTTCAAAAAAAAGGGAACGTCGGCGCCGATGCCCGCCGCGATTTGCGTTAGTTTCTCGGGGGGGAGGCGCATATTCGTGAGAAGATTCATGGCTTGGAGTACAACGGCGGCGTCGCTGCTGCCGCCGCCCAAACCCGCGCCGTGAGGAATTCGCTTGTCAATATGGATGCATACGCCCGATTTGGTTCGCGTCTGTTCCAAAAAGCGGCTGGCGGCCTGGAAGGCGGTGTTTCGAGAATCGGTTGGAATCGAAGAATGGTTGCAGGTTAGTTCGATCGTTCGCTGAGGAATGAGCGTGCAGGTGATGAGGTCATGGAGCGATAGTTTGGCGTTCACCATGTCCAGCTGGTGATATCCGTCTTTTTGAATTCCCAGAATATCCAAATATAAATTGATTTTTGCATGGGCGCGTAACTGGATCGTATTCATTTGCCTTCCATTCTCGCAACGTCCATTCATGAAAAGAAAAAAGCGGATTGGGATATAACAAACCGATCGATGCAGTTAGTGGCATCATGATGGATGGCCTAAAGTCAAGAGAATCGATTCCGCCAAACGGAGATCTTCCGGCGCGGTGATTTTCATATTCAAGTACGATCCTTCCGCCATTTTAACCGCTCCCCTCGCCATCTCCAGCACTTCGCCGTCGTCCGTTGGGTAAGGAGGAGGCGAGCATTGGCGGTAGGCTTCTAAAATGATGGGATAAAGGAAAGTTTGAGGAGTTTGAGCCAGCCAGAATTTCGTTCGCTCGCGCGTGCGGATCACGGCGGCGTTCGCATCCGTTTCTTTGAGCGTATCTTTGAGAGGTACGCCGATCACGCAGCCGGGGGTTTCGTTTAGCTGTTCTAAAGAATCCAGAATAAATCGTTCTTGGATAAAAGGACGGGCTGCATCGTGGATCAGGACGGCGGCGGGAGCGGCGGAGGCGAAAAATTCCAAGCCGTTGCGGACGGAATCGAAGCGTTCGGCGCCGCCGGGGACGAATCCTCCTTTCGCTTTCGGGCAATAGTTTTCAATAAGGGAGGAGATTTCGACCCTGTCTTCTTGCCGGCCTACAATGGCGATTCGAGATATCCGCCCGCATTTCTGAAAGACTTCCAGGGAATAGGAAAGAACCGGCCTCCCCCCCAGGAGTTGGAGGACTTTATTTCTTCCGCCGCCCATGCGGGAACTTTTCCCCGCCGCCACGATGACGGCGGCGGCCTCTATGGCATCCGGTATCGGCGTTCTCATGGTATCGGCAATTCGCGCTTTGCGCGTTCGCAGAGTTCGTAGGCCGGAAAACGCGCCGGAAACGGCGGCCGCCATCGGCATTCGGGCAAATCCGCGCTTATTCGACGAAAATCGAAAAGATGGCGCGGATTCTACGGAAAAAGAGTAATGGCTTCGATTAAACCGTTAATAAAAAGAGGATAACGGCCCCAGCGGCGTCGGCCGGCCGGAGCCGTATATGGGTTGTCATGCGTAAGTCAGTTTTTTTCCATGGCGCTGACAAGACGCATTAATCGGGATTTGTTACGAGCGGCGTTGCGCGGATGAATGACATGTTTCTTCGCCGCCGTATCCAAGGCGGAAACAGCGGTAATGAGGCGCGTTTTGGCTTCTTCCGTTTTTTTCTCCGAAACGGCCAATCGCACCTTTTTGACCAATGTCCGCAGCCGCGATTTGGCGGAAACGTTTCTCGCCCGCCGTTTCGCGTCTTGCTTCAAACTTTTGGCTGTCGCTTTATGATTGGGCATGAACGATGGCTCCTGTGTATTTTTTGAATACTTTATTTTTTATCGATGCGTAAAGGCCAAGAGAGCGATATTGCGCGCTTGCTTGATGGAAATCGTCAACAAGCGTTGATGCTTGGCGCAGGTGCCGGTGATGCGCCGGGGAACGATCTTGCCCCTCTCCGTCAGGAACTCTCTTAACAAACGGTAATTTTTAAAATCGATATAAACGGTTTTTTGTTCGCAAAACCGGCATACTTTCTTGCGCGAGAAGCGTCGGCGTTGAAATTTCTTTTTGGGCGCCCCCGAAGTACGAGATTCTCGAGACTCTTTCATGGAATTTCTATCTCCTAAATTAGTTTTTTAAAAGGGTAAATCGCTGTCGTCTCCCGGTCTGCCGCTTTGAGAAGACGGTTCGGGAGGCGGAGGCGGCGCATCTTGATCGGAGGGCGGCGCGTAGGACGAATCGCCGCCCGCGCCGCGTCCGCCGCGGTCGAGAAATTGCACATTGTCCGCTTGCACTTCATAGACCGTTCGGTTCTCCCCTTCGGGCGTTTGATAACGCCGCACCTGCAAAGAACCATCCACGGCGACAAGGTAGCCTTTATGAGTGTAGTCCCTTATTAATTCGGCCAGTTTGCGCCAGGCGACGATTCGGATGAAATCTGTTTCTCGTTCGCCGTTGGCGTTTTTAAAACGACGATCCACCGCCAGTTGAAAATTAGCGACTGGAATGCCGCTTTGAGTCATGCGGATTTCCGGATCCGCCGTTAAGCGGCCTATGAGTACGATATGATTCATAATGTCCCCCGTTTAATCGTCTTCCACATCGATATCATCCAAATCGTCGTCTTCATCCGATTCGTCGATAGCCATTGTAGAGGATTTCTCTTCCCTTGCGGATTCATCCAAAGCGGACGCTCTCGCGGCTTCTCTCGCCAGCGCTTCCGTCCGCTCCCGCTCGGCGTCGTCTAACGCCTTTTGCTTCCTCTCGGCGTCAATCTTTTCCTGGATCAATTTCGCCTTGGGAATCTGGATGATCAAGTGGCGCAGGATCCCGGCATGAGTATGGATGAATTGAATGATCTCTTCCGGCGTCGTTTCGGGAGCGTCGAATTCGAGGTTGATATAGACGCCGTCCGTTTTTTTCTTGATTTCGTAGGCTAATTTTCGGATGCCCCAATTGGCGTCTCTGGTAATTTGTCCGCCGTTGTTTTGGATGACGGATTTCATTTCATCCGCCAACCGTTGAATTTCGCTTTCTTCCAAAGCGGCGTCGATGATGTAAAGAATTTCGTAGGGCGCTACTGCCATAGATTCCTCCTTCGGGCTTTTGGCGCCCATCCCGAAGATGGGCGCAGGAAGGTAGTTCGCGTCGTTCCGCGATCCTATTCCATTTTGGGTAAATTGTTCGAAAAAGTATAAGAACAAACCATTATTTAACTTCCGAAATCCTCGCTTGGCAAGGGTTCGGCTTCGTCAATGACGATTTTTCGAGATGTCTTTATGGAATATGACAGGGATGCGATAAGCGCTCATCCCAGAGGGATATGGATAAAATAACCAGCCGCAAGGAATTCCCTGCGGCCGGATTGATATTCGTTTAGAAGGGAAAAGTTAAATCTCAATGGAATAAAAGCGCAAAAACTAGGGAAATAACCGCCATCAATTGGATCGAATCGCTGGCTTAGAATCGGCTAGCGGTTGAATTGATTCATGGCTTTTTCCATTCCATCCAATAAAATCGCTTCAACCGCTTCCCCAGCGCGGATAAGGGTTTCGTCCATGATTTCTCTCTCTTTCGATGTGAAAGGACTCAGAACGAAATCCACAATATCGTCGCTGTTTTCGCCGATGCCCAGGCGCAATCTTGGAATCTCTTCCGTCCCCGCCATTTCGAGGATGGAACGAAGACCATTATGTCCCCCGTCGCTTCCCTTGAGCCGTATCCGGATTTTCCCTAGCGGGAGATGGATATCGTCATAGATAATCAACGTTTCCGCGCAGGAAATTTCCGGCTCGCGCAATAGTCTTTTATAAGCGGTCCCCGACCGGTTCATATAGGTCATGGGCTTGACGAGGATTACCGGCGTATCGCGAAAATCCCCCAAGCCGAACAGAAAGGAAGAGCCTTTTTGCTCGACGGAGATGTTCCAACGGTCGGAAAGCCCATCGATCAATTGGAAACCGACATTATGGCGCGTCGATTCGTATTTTGGGCCGGGATTGCCAAGTCCAACCAGGCACCACACGTTTGCCTCGAATCGTTACTCGGATTTTTCCGAACCTTCGGCGGCTTTTTCCGCTTCCCCTTCCGCAGCGGCGGCGGGCGCGCCCGGAGCGGCCTCCACCTTGGGCAGCGCTACGGAGGCGACGGTGCGGTCCGGAGCCGTGAGGATTTTATATTTCGGATTCCCCGGAATATCGGATACGTGAAGACTATGGGCTAGATCAAGTTCCGTTACGTCGATTTCCAGACAATCGGGAATTTCCAGCGGCAGGCATTCGATTTCCACATCGCGGAGCAGCTGCTCGAAGATGCCTCCTGCCTTCACGCCTTTGCAGGAACCTACGGGGTGGATGGGTACCGTAGTGGTAATAGTTTTATCGATGGATATGCGCAGAAAATCCAAGTGTTCCAACGCGCCCGACAACGGGTCGTGTTGGGTTTGACGAACCAGCGCCAGTTCCTTCGCGTCTTCTCCCGCAATGGCGACGTTCACGACGATGTTTTCCGACTCCCCGCCGCTGTGTATGGCTCGCTCGATTTCATGGCGATCAACCGAAACAGGGATGGAAGTCCCATTTCCTCCATATATGACGGCGGGGACCCTGCCCGCGCGCCGGGAAGATCGCGCGGCTCCTTTTCCGATCTTTTCCCGGCGTTGAACTGAAATTTCAACCTGTTTCATGGCTGCCTCCAAATATTGCTAGAAAGGTGATTTTAGACTTTTTTATTCAAATACGGCTCGGCGTAAACGATTTCACCATGCTGAAGATTGGCGAAAGGCCCAATGCTCATGCCGGGAGGTATGGCGCATCCCCGCAAATAGGAACTATTCACGCGGCACCCCTTCCCGATTTCGCAGTCGTAGATTTGAGTCATGGGACCAATTTCGCATCCTTCATGGATAGTCGTTTTTCCGAAAATATGCGTATTGGGTTGGATGATGCTGTCGATGCCGATCGTAACGCTGTCGTCGATGAACGTATTGGCGGGGTCTACGATCGTAACCCCTGAATACATCAGGCGCTCCAGAATGCGATTGCGCATGATCCGTTCCGCTTGCGCGAATTGCACCCGATTGTTGATACCCATCGTTTCCAGGGGATCTTTGGCGATATAGGCTTCCACCCTTTTCTTTTCGCTCACCATAATATGGATAACGTCGGTGAGGTAATATTCCCCCTGTTCGTTATTCGGCTTTACTTTGGCCAAGGCGTCGTAAAGGTCTTTGCAATCGAAGACATAGGTTCCCGAGTTGATTTCCAGAATCTTCTTTTCGTAGATATTCGCATCCTTATCTTCGACGATGGAGAGCACCGTATTGTCCTGGTGGCGAAGAATGCGTCCGTATCCGGCGGGTTTCTTCATCTTCGTCGTCAGCACAGTGGCGGACGCGTCCTGATGGCGATGGCGTTCGATCAGCTTCTCGAAGGTGCTCTTGGTCATGAGGGGCGCATCGCCCACGACGACCAGCAAGTCGCCATCGCAGTTTTCAACCAGCGGCTTGGCGCACAATACGGCGTGGCCCGTACCCAGGCGCTTTTCCTGAAGGGCGAATTCCACCTTGAAGCCGCTCAGCGCCGCTTCCACCATTTCATTGGCGAAACCGATGACGACGACTTGCTTTCCGTCGATCAATCCCTCGATATTACGCAGGATGTGAACGATCATGGGACGCCCGCAAATCCGATGAAGCGATTTGGGAACTTGCGAACGGAGACGAGTACCGTCGCCCGCCGCCAGGATAATGGAAGACAAAGATTTTTGCGCCATAATGTTTTGGGTAAAACAGGCGTCTCGCCTGTATATTTCAGAGGAGATGGCTCCTTTACGTTCGGCTAGCGATCTATGACGATTTATTTTGTCTCCTCTCCCTCTGGGAGAGGGTTAGGATGAGGGAGTTTGGGAAACTGCGCAACAAACAAAAATAAAAGTCATGGAACGCTAGTTCCTACAAAAAAACAGCCCGTAGATTCTCCACGGCCTGAAAATGGTTGAACTAGAAACAACTATTTTATGTCTTTTCACCCTCAAACGTCAAGACGCGCATTATAAATACTAATCACCATTGAATTTGTCGCTTTTAAAATCCCTCTCCCAAGATTGGGAGAGGTTAGGTGAGGGTTGATATTATTGGACTTATTATCCCCTCGCCCTAGCCCTCTCCCAGAGGGAGAGGGAATTATAAAATAGGACTTGGTATATCTCCTCTTCGCGGCCCGTTTCGCTTCAAGAGAACGCCGCTTCATCGCAGCAAATCGCATAGAATATCCGTCGCCACTTCGCCGCCATTCAAGGCAAGGCGTTCATGCGGTTGGGTTTGCGATGCCGCAGCTTCGAATGCGACGTCGAGAAAATCCCATTGACCGTCATGGAAAATATCGTCCTGGATTTTATAGGAGGATAAATATTTTGGCAATTCGCTCTCGAATACTCCCTGTTCGGGAAAATTGGAGAGAGGGATATAAGCGATAGGCGTTTCATGGGCGATGCATTCGGAGACAATGCCGTATCCCAGTTTCGCCAAAACGAGATTGGATGCCCGTACGGCGTCGGGATGATAGATTCGTTCCGGGTCTAAAATCCAAATGTTTGGTGGACCAGCCAGTTCCCGATTGAAGGTTAAAAAGTTTATATCGGATCGAGCCGCCAGCTGTTCTTTCTTGATCCTATTAAGACCGCATCCGCCGAATGTAATCAAAACCACGCGTCCATCCAAGGGCAAACCTAACGCTTTTCGCGCCTGGGAGCGAGTTTTTTTCGACCGGCGCGCGATGAGAGGGATATCCTTCGCGTCGGGAAATACGGAAAGATCGCCGCTTAAGGGAGTTTTGAGCAGAAGAGTGGTTCTGGCGTAATAATCGGCGATGCGGTCGATGATCTCTTGAAAACGCGGTTCGTAAGTTAAAAAGGCCGTAAATATCCAATTCCAACTGAAATTGGCGACAATCAAAGATGGAAGCTCCGCCGCCTCGGCCACGGCGACGGCGAAAGGAGAGATATCGCCGATCACCAGGTCGGCGCCGATTTTTTCTAAACGCTGCGCTTCCTCTTCCGCCATTTCGGGGTAATGGTCCAACAGATCGTTCCAGCGTTCGAATGTGCCCTTGATATCTTGCTGCAAACTATCGATTTGCATCACTCCGCAGTCGTGGAGATAATCGTGATACGTAAAAGCTCTTTTCAAGGATCGGTAAAAGAGCCAGCGCGGGGCGGTGGTTACGACTTCCACGCCGATTAGTTCCGGAAGATTCGAAATCAACTCGATGGCCCTGGTGGCGTGGCCGAATCCATGCGAGCTGACATAAAAAACGATCTTGGGCATAGCTGGCATTACCCCTTAGGCAAGAATAACTTATAGATTACCTATAAGATAGTTCGAGAAAGAAAAAACAAAAGTCCTTATTTGGTTTCTAACGAAGAGATCGTAGAAAAAGCAACCATATGGCGAAAAAAAATTGAAATTCTCTCCATGCTATTCCTAAAGATTCGCGGCAAGAATGAAAGAAGCCGCTATTCAAGAAGTAAAAAATATGTTAAATAATTTGTGGGAACGGAAAAAGTTGTTTTTGAAACGATGTTCGTAAGGAGCTTGGATCATGAATAAACCATTGGCCAAAAGAAGAACTTTTCTACAAACGGCGGCGGCGGGGACGGCGGGGTTGGGATTGGCGGGTCCGATGATCCTAACCACGGCGGCATCCGAAACCAAAGAAAAACTAGCAATGCTGGGAGGAACGCCCATCTGCAAAGCGAAATCCGCCTCCTGGCCCAAAGTCGTAAAAGAGGACGGCGACGAGGATGCCTGGATGGACGTCTTGAACAAGAAGGGCTGGTGCCGCCTCGACGGCGAATACGTCAATACCTTCGAGAAGGAATACGCCAAATTCACAGGCGTAAAAGAATGCCTCGCCACATCCTGCGGCACCACGGCTTTGTATACCTCTCTTAACGCATTGGGCATTGGTCCCGGCGACGAGGTGCTAGTAACGCCCTATACCTTCGTCGCCACCATCAACGTGATTTTGTTGCAATACGCGCTTCCCATCTTCGTCGATACGGACCGCGAGACTTTCCTGATCGATCCCAAGAAGTTAGAGGAAAAGATCACGGAAAAAACCCGCGCCATTCTTCCCGTACACATCGGCGGCAACGTGTGCAATATGGACGCCATCATGGAAGTGGCCAAGAAACATAAACTGATTGTCGTCGAAGACGCCTGCCAAGCCCATCTCGCCGAATGGCGCGGCAAAAAAGTTGGCTCCATCGGCAACAGCGGCTGTTTCAGCTTCCAAGTGACCAAAAACCTGTGCTCCGGCGAGGGCGGCGCCGTCATTACCGACGATTCGGATCTCATGGATCGCTGCTTCTCGTTCCATTCCAACGGCCGCGAACGTACCAATAAATACGGCTTCGGCTACGTCCATAACGGAATCAACGCCCGCATGACGGAATTTTCCGCCGCGCTCCTGCTCCAGGGCATGAAGCGCGTGGAAGAGCAATCCCGCCTGCGCACGGAAAACGCCCTCTATCTATCCAAACAATTGGAAGAAATTCCCGGCATCCATCCCGCTAAGATGTACGAGGGAACCACGCGCAACGCCTACCACCTCTATATGTTCCGTTACGATGCCAAGGAATTCGGCGGCGTCCCGCGCGATAAGTTCCTGAACGCCATGAGCGCGGAAGGCGCAGGCTGCGGCAGCGGCTACTCGCCCCTCAACAAAGAGCCGTTCCTCAAGGACGCTCTCTATTCGCGAGGTTACCAGGCTGTTTATTCCAAGGAACGCATCGATAAATATTTCTCCGAAAACGAATGCCCGGAAAACGACCGCCTCTGCAAGGAAGAAGCCTGCTGGTGGTATCAAACCCAGTTCCTGGCTACCAAAGAAGATATGGATCAGCGGGCGGCGGCGGTGCGCAAAATCCACGCCCACGCGGCGGAACTGGCAAAAGCGTAAGTATTGATTTATGCGGATGATGAGCAGCTAGAGCGGCGATTATGCCGCTCTAGCCGCTATTTAGGGGGAGATTTTATTTTGCAGGAAAATGGATTTATATTAAAAAAACTTGCGAAAATTATGCAATTAATCTTGAATATGTCGATATTATGTGGTATGAGAAAGGCGTTTACAATATTTCTAGTGTAGGCTATACTCACCTTTTTAGAGTTGACGATATCGTCAACTCTAAAATAGTGTTTGCTTTGAGTAATATGTGGAGTGGGAAACGTCTAAACGGCGTCTCAACAAAAGGAGAGAGAATGATGACTACGATACATAAGGATTTCGCTCCTGGTACGGATGAGTGGAACAAAGTCATGGAAACAGATTTCCCCCGTATCGTTGTTACCGAAAAAACGAAGGAAATCACATTACGAGAATCGACGCGTTATAGAGGTAGCGTTAGAATCTCGACGGGAAGATTCTGGACGGATGAGGAATACGAAGAACGCCGTAAACGTATTCTGGATACCCCATTGCCTTAATATAATCTCCTAATTTTTAAAATTTTACGATACAATTTTTTTAAGTTTATCTTCGGGGGGGCGTGTGCCTGTAAATAATCACAATTGGGAAAAAATAATTAAATTACACCAATACCTAAAATCTCTAATTATTAGAGGGGAGGAATTTGGCGGAAATTTTGATGCCTTTTTGCAGCCTTCATTGGAACAAAGAAGCGCTCTAGATCATTTGATTAGGGCAAGAGCGGCTGAATTAGGTTTATCTGAGCATGAGAATAACGTTGATTATATTGAACAACAATATGACAAAGTTGTTGGACATTTATATCGGGCTTTTTTGATGCGTCCGATTGGTTGAGTATTAAAATACGAGAGCAAATAATCGATGATCTGTCATATTATGAGAATGAATGTATAACTTCAGTAATACCAGACTATTATCCGAAAATAAGGATTCGAATAAATCATATATCGCACGAAATAGCAAAAATAAGAGGTGGAAAAGATATCGGAAAAGAGAGAGATCAAATCCTTACTGAGATAGATAGTTATTATAATTTAATTGAGGAACTTTTTTCTCATTATAAAACAATTCTGCAATCCATCCCCACTTTTGAGGAATACAAAAAACGCGACGATTGGAAAAAATATAAAATTAGGATCGTATCAATAATTACGACAATAATTGGAACAGTAATTGGCGCTATTTTATTCAATTAACGCGCCTTATGTAATCCATTCCATCAACCTCCGCTAAAAATCAATAACATTAATATTCGTTAATTTTTCTTCATGAAATCCAAAATTATTCATGAATCCGTGACTCGAAATGCGGGATTTCTTCCCCATCCTCTAAAAGCGCCTCGAGATGACATGCAATGGCTTCGCGAATCCGTTCTAGGATTTCTTCCCGCGTACGCCCTTGCGTAAAGCAGCAGCCAAGAGCGGGAACGGACGCAATAAATACACCCGCTTTGGGATCTTTTTCTATATTAACTGTATATTGATAGATCATAAAATCACCCTAGTTTTTGAATTTACTTTATTATTATAACACAAGTTGCGCAATCCGAACCATGTAGGGTGGGCTAAAAGCGAAGCGTAGCCCACAACACCCCTGCAAGTCCCCCAGCCCCCCAGACCCCAATGTCTCAATGTCTCAATGTCCCAAATCTGCGGCCTTCCCCATAATAACAGAGGGACCTTCTCACGGCGCGCGCCGAGCAGTCCCCGCCGTACTCGCCGCTAAATAGCGAAGTGGAAGAGGATGGCATCGTCGATAACCTCGCTCAGCCTTTCAGGGTGGGCGTCGGTGAATGAGTAGCGGGGGTGGAACTCACAGTCGTTTCGCCAAGCTGGGATTGAAAGGGCGAAGCGATTGCCTGGGAACCGGTCTGCCTATAGGGCAGGAAGCCCCTTGGCGAAAACGGATACTTGAGAAAAAAGCAGGAACAAACCGCAGGGCGGCAAGCAAATTTTATCTTTCCTTTTCTCGATCTTTTCGATTGCATTTCGGATAAGAAAGAGGAAAGAAATAGACAAAATGCCGCAGCCTTGCCGCCCTGGTTTGCCAATTTTCAAAAAAACGATTTTTTAAATCCGAGGGGATAATCTTCTTGATGTTATCTCCTGCGTCTTCCTTTTTTATCCCTCACTTTTTTTTCATCTTTTTCTTTCCCTTCGTGGCTTTCTTTTCTTTAGTGTTTTCGTGATTCAATCCAACCGGCTCCCTCGCCCCATTCCTGCTTTCATCTCTCACCCTATTTTCGCGTCTTCCGCTCCCTTCGCGTTTTTATGATTCAATTTCATTCTCGCTATCGCGCTATTCGGGGGATCCTTTTTATCCGAATATCTGATTCAGACATTGAATCAACCAAACCTGAGAAAGGAAAAGTACCTAAGTGCCGGATGTACCATAAATATATATATTGCTATAAGAAGTATTACTTATTAATGGAAAGCAATATTTATTTACACAACCAATCATGTTATTTTTAGATTAAAAAGAATAATTTAATAGATTTATTCCAATTTTCTTGATACGATGGCCGCAGAGATTAAATACAAAACAACGGGAAAGGAGATGTAGTATGATGAAACGCGGGATTTTTTTCGTATTTCTCATGACGGCGATCAGCCCGCTCGTCTTCTCTCAGGCAATTGGGATTTTCGACGGCCAAGTGAGCATTGGAGACGATAACGGCCAGGGATCGGCCACGTTTGCGAACGGCGTTTACGATGTCGTCGGCTCCGGCAACGATCTCTGGGGATCGGCGGACGGTTGTTATTTCGTTTACAAGGAAGTAACCGGCTCCTTCTTGATTACGGGCGAGGTCAATTGGGAAAAAGGGGGGCCGCGTGACGGCGACGAATGGAAGAAGGCAGGATTTATGGCGCGCGATAGCGTCGGTTTTGAAGACGATCCCGGTTCTCCGCACGCTACCGGGATTATCATCCGCAGCCAGGGTTCCAATTTGGAGAAACGAACGGATTACACTGGCCGTTCGGACGATATCGCCGTCCAGGAAAAACGGGCCGACGAGACTAACGTCATTCAACTCATGCGGGTGGGCGATACGTTTACGATGCTGCGTCAAGTAACGGATGGTACGTTCCGCGTGATCGGATCCATCGATATTCCCATGCCCACAACGATTCTCGTGGGTCTGGTGGTCACTTCGCACAATACGAGCACGACGGAACGCGCGTTTTTCTCCGGCGTAACGCTGCAACTTCTCGGAGTGCCGGTGATTGTGACGCGGACTATTCCACAATATAAAGTGGAAGCGGGAGGGTCCGTGACTGGCATAAGCTTAGGGCTGTCTGTGGAGACAGGGAAGACGACCGATGCAACGGTAACAGAAAAAGTTCCTGCCGGTTTTACCGTTTCCAACGTAAAGGCATCGGTGGGAACAACGAGCGTTAGCGGGGACGGGGTTATTACCTGGACGGTTCCCGGAGCAACGGGAGCGGACGCAAAGTTGACTTACGACATTTCCGCTCCTATAAGCGCTGTAGGCGTGTTGGCATTTTCGGGTAATGCGAAATCCGGCTCCGATATTTACTCCGGCGGCGGCGATTGGCAACTTACCGCCGTTCCGCCCAAATCCAACGGTTATGGCGTATTCACCACTAGCGAAGATTTGTACGAGAGCGAAACGGCGGAAGGCGACGCCGGTTACGATCCCAATACTGGGACTTATGTCGTTATTGGCGCCGGCAATGATATCTGGGGCAGCGCCGATAATTTCCACTATTTATATCGCGAAGTTTCGGGAAAGGTTTCGCTAAAGGCGGATTGCCTATTGTATGAAGGCGACGGACATACGGAATGGGCGAAAATCGGCCCGATGGTGCGGGATGACGCCGATTCCTGGTCTGCTCATGGCATGTCGATGATCCGCACATGGGGAAGAGATTTCGGTCCGCAATGGCGGGATATCTATGCAGGGACTTCCGGCAATAACGAATCTTTGAATGTTCCGGGAGGAACGGCGGCGGGCCAGCAAACCGGAACCGTCGAAATCACCCGCGATGGAACGAAAATCGGCTTCTATTATTATGACGCCGCCAGCGGCCAACGGGTGGAAACCTTGGTTCATGATGTGGGGGATATGGTTGATCCAATTTATGTAGGATTCGCCGTAACCTCGCATAGAGCAGGCTATTACAGCACGGGCGTCTTTAAGAACGTCGTGCTGGCGATCGATGGCAAAACTGTTCCCATCGACGAATGGTCGCTCTATTAGAGTTTAACGAAACAGCAGGTTGCGAAAGGGTGGACGGGATTTCCCTCCGCCCTTTTTTTTGTATGCATCGCGTCTCGCGCATTTACGCCTCGACAACCAAATCGATTCGCTGAATGGCGTTATAGCCGGACTTAAGAAAAGGACGAGGCATGGGCTGCGCGATTCCATTGGCGTCGATCGTGCGGCAGAACAGGTCATAATGGCCGCTGGGAACATTCGTCAAAAGCGCCGCCCAATGAACTAGAGCGTCACGCATCGGCCACTGGCTAGGCTTCCCCGTGGCAGAGTCGATTTTGAGCGTCGGCGAGGGCAGTTTTTCATCTCGCATTTCCCCGCCCCAACGATCCGGCGGCGGAAGAATTTCGGCGTCATTCCAATCGGTTTTGGCGAAATAGGGATCGTCGTCCGGCAGCGGTTTATCTTGCGCATGGAGAAAATATTGGACTTTGGCAAGACCCGACATTCCGACTTGCGCCACTCCGGTTAGGAGAATCGGCTGTCCCGCTTTCGCTTTTTCCGGCGCATGAATAAAACACGCCCACGTCTTCAAATGGCTTTCCGTGTCATTGTTCCAAAGGGCGTAAGTATCATTGGCTTTGTTGCTATTGGTCAGCAAAATTCGTTGCAGCCACTTGACCGATTTATTGCCGTAAGCGCCGGGAACCAACATTCGCGCGGGCCCGCCGCGGACCGGCGAAAGCCATTCGCCATTCAGTTTATAACAAAGCGTTACCGGAAGCTCGCCAGGAGGGTCTTCCAATACTCTACCAATAGATAGAGAACTCTGAAACCGTTGTTTGATATCGTCGTTGTGATAGCCATAGTAAAAAATCCGTCTCACGTTTTTCGTTGGCTTGGCTAGCCAGATTAATTCCCTGAGCGGAACGCCTTCCCACAAACCCATGCCGCAGGGACTTTTTCCATTGGTGCAGGACATGACGCTCAAAAAACGTATGGCGTATTTTTCGGTGAGTTTCATCAATCCCGGCCAATCTAAGGCGGTTCCCGATTCCAGCGAAAGGGGATGCTCCACGACGGAATCGCTTTCGGGATCGGCCAATATCTCCAGCCTCCACGTCTCGCGTTCCAATCCTACGGCGCGGCGTTTTTCCGGCGTCAATTGGTATGGCGGCGGATTACCCCGGCCATAGTTTATAAAATCTTCGTCGCGGGTGAGATATTCCATTTTCGCTTTTGCTTCGTCTATAAAAGAAGAAGGAATTTTATCTTGAGACCATAGATTCGAGGCGTTCAAGCCCGCTATTCCCATCGCGCCATATCCAAGAAAAAAACGGCGAGTAAAGCCGATATGCTCTTCCGCAAGATTCTTTGAAAAAACCATCTTTGTTTTCTTCCAGTTCTTCTAAGCCGCTCGGACTGCTTTATTTACTATATATCGACGCATGATATAGTATACTCTGAAAACGAAAGCGCTTTCAATGAATTTCATCATCGACAAGAGTAGCAGTTTGCATGAATTACAAAGTCGGAAACGTTCAAGCATCCGTTAGAGAATGCGAGGGAAAAATCAATATGGAATCGACGAAAACCATCGATGCTTACTCGCGCCGCGTCCTTCGTCAAATCGCTCCGGAAGTCCGCGATACGTTATCCATCATTCAAATGGAAGCCATTGTCCAAGCGATCAAAGAAGTTCATCCGTTAAAAGAACATCTCGTAAATATTCGCGGCGTTCTTCCTTTTTTCCGGATGCGTTATTATTTCGTCTTTCTCATGGGGCGAGACGAGAGAAGGAATTCGAAAACGGACGAAAACGAAGGCCGTTCGCCCCAGTCGTTATCGGCGCTTCTATTGTTCTCGATATTCGCTCTATCCCCTTTGCTTTTGGCGATGATCTTGTTCTACTTCTTGATCGCATAGTGAATTATTACTCAATAGATGGAGGAATCAATGTTTAAAAGCCAGGATTTAGTATGCGACGTGTTGTCCAAACGCCCCGCCGCCTGGGCGGTATTTGAAAGGCATGGCCTATGCGCCGACTGCCGCCAATCCCCGCCGCCTGTCCCCATCAGCCATTTCGTGGAAAAACACTGCGAAGGGCGCATCGACGAATTTTTGGAGGAATTGAACGCGGCGGCGGGGGAGTGAGACCTTTGGGAACGATATTGAAACCAGTAACGCTTCGAGTTATGATGAAAAACATCATTGAGGTATGAAATGAAAATGTTCAATCCACCCCATCCGGGAGAGATTATAAAAAATCTATGCCTGGAACCGCTTGGCTTATCCGTAACCGAAACCGCCAAAGCTCTGGGCGTAAGCCGTAAGACATTATCGAGTCTTCTCAATAGACGCACGGGAATAAGCCCTGAGATGGCAATTCGCCTATCCATGGCGTTTGACGTTACGGCGGAAAGCTGGCTAAATCAACAAGCGCAATACGATCTCTGGAAGGCGGAACAGAGCCGGGGAAAATTGCGAGTCAAGCGTCTATCGGCTGTTTGAAATGTCGATGCGGCGGCATGATTTTTTTCGCTAACGAATCCTTCGAGGATTTTCAATGATTACCGAATTGCATTTGCAGAATTTCAAATCCTGGAAAGATACCGGCCCCATGAAATTCGCTCCCCTCACCGGCTTTTTCGGGACGAATAGTACGGGAAAATCCAGCATCCTGCAAGCGCTTTTGATGATGAAGCAAACGGTGGAATCCTCTGATCGAAGCCGTGTGCTTTATATGGGCGATGAGCGATCGCTGGTGGATCTGGGAACGTACTACGATATTGTTAATGGTCATAACGAAGATGCGTCTTTAGAAATATCAATATCTTGGAATCTATTAGAACCTCTTGATATTTATGATCTCCCAACAGTAAGAAATTCAATTGGCAGTATAAATTCTTTTTCCTTTCATACCTCAATTAAAGAAGAAGCCAAACGACTTCTTTGCGACAGATTCGAATATTCATATGAGTCAAAATTTGGTAGAAAAAAACCAAAACCAATTCTAAGAATAGCTGAACAAAAAGTAGGAATGGAGCGAAAGAGAGAGTCTTCCGATAAAAAAGCAGAATACGAATTTATTTATGAGAATATTGATCCTCTACGATCTTCAGGACGCCCATGGCCACTTCCTTCACCTGTTAAGTTTTATGGTTTTCCTGATGTAGTTTTCGCTTGTTATCAAAATTTAGGTTCATTAGGTAATTTTGTTTTGGAATTTGAGAAATTATTTTCTAAGATTGCTTATTTGGGACCATTACGGGAATACCCAAATAGGATATATGTCTGGGCGGGAAACAATCCAATCGATGTTGGTAAAAAAGGAGAAAATGCTGTTGCGGCGATCCTTTCTTCGCAAACCAAAGACAAATCACGAAGTCAAATCAAAATACATGTTGGTAAATGGCTCAAGAAGATGAATATGATCGATTCGTTTTCTTTACGCCCCATAGCGGCAAACCGGAAAGATTATGAATTGCTTGTCAGAAAAACTCCGAAAAGCCCGGAAGTATTAATAACCGACGTTGGTTTTGGAGTTTCTCAAATTCTTCCCGTTTTAGTGCTTTGCTATTATGCGCCGAAAGGTTCGATAATCCTTTTGGAACAGCCTGAAATTCATCTGCATCCATCCGTCCAGTCGGTTTTGGCCGATGTCTTTATCGATGTGGTCAACAATAGAGGCGTGCAATTGATAATTGAAAGCCACAGCGAACATCTACTGCGGCGGCTGCAACGCCGTATTGCGGAAGAAAAACTAGCATCGGAAGATGCAGCGCTCTACTTCTGTAAAATGGATGAAGATTCATCGAAGATAGAAAAACTGGAAGTCAATCCATACGGAGATATATGCAATTGGCCAAAAGATTTCTTTGGCGATGAAATGGACGATCTCGTGGAAATGACGAAGGCGAAAATGAAGCGTATGCAGCAGGAAGAGCGTCATTCATGAAATACGTAGTGGATACGAATGTGCCGATCGTGGCTAACGGTAGATCGGAACAGGCTTCTTCGGAATGCGTAATCGCTTGCGCGGAAATGATCCAGAAAATAACAAATTCAGGGATGATAGTAATTGATAACCAGTGGCTTATCATAAATGAATATTCGAACAAATTAAATCAAAAAGGTCAGCCCGGCGTTGGAGACGCTTTCCTTAAATGGATTCTTACGAATAATAGAAATCCTTGTCTATGCGAACAGGTGAAAATTACTCCCACAAATTCCCATAAAAACAATTTTAAAGAATTTCCCAACGATCAACGGCTAAAGAAATTCGATCCCAGCGACCGGAAATTCGTCGCCGTGGCGCGCGCTCATAATGAGCATCCCCCTATTCTTCAAGCCGTGGACGCTAAATGGCGGAATTATCGAAAAATCCTTTCCGAGCATGACGTAACCGTTCAATTTCTTTGCCCGCAAGACAACAAAAAAAACTAACACGGCTTCTTATCCGCCCCCCGAGCGTACGACGATGTCGCCTACGCTTTTTAGGCCGTTGGTGGCGTCGAAGGGGACGGCGCGGACGGGATCGCTGGCTCCGGCGCCGATGCCGAAGGTTTTATCTGGGCCGCTGCCCACGAGCGCGAACTCGTCCAGCCCCAAAGGACGCAATCCTAGTTTTTCCGCGATGCCCGGCTTGAGCGCGTTGATGTTGTGATTGTACTCGTTCGTGCCGGATACGCCTCGGTAGGAGGATTCGTAGTCCCCGTAAAGGTACGTCGTTCTCTCGCCGCCGATGGCTTCGAAGAAGGGATCTTCGGGCAGGGCGGCCATATAAGGAATGGGGCTGGTCAAGACGGCGAGTACCGCCCAGTTCGAGCGCGTTTCGCAGTCCGGCCCCATGCCTACCTTGTTAAAAAATTTTTCCAGCCGTTCGCAGCCGAG
The DNA here is from genome assembly GCA_040755155.1 of Candidatus Omnitrophota bacterium. Classification (NCBI taxonomy): domain Bacteria; kingdom Pseudomonadati; phylum Candidatus Omnitrophota; species Candidatus Omnitrophota bacterium. The sequence goes on from JBFMBP010000084.1 coordinate 103,958, forward strand.
CGCCGTGTCGTCGTCCCAATAATCAATGGGATAAAAGCCCTTGTCCACATGCAGATTCATAACCGCCGTCGACAGGCTTTTCATATCCGACTGGTTGCGGGCGATCTTGGCGCGAATCTGCGCGTTGAGAAAATTGGGAACCGCAATAGCCGCCAAAACGCCAATAATGGCGACGACGATCAGCAATTCGATGAGAGTGAAAGCGTTCTTTTTCATGCGCGCCTCTTATTGCGTTTAAGGTACGCAGGCGGCGACGCCCGCAGTATGGATACTCCCATTGTTCGAATGAATTCGATTTTGTCAAGAAAAATTTTCATGAAAAGCGAGTTTCGATAGCTCCGGGGGAATATGGGATATAACGATAACTTGATCGTTTTCCGTCAGCGGATCGTCTTTTCCGGGATGATGGTTCGAGCGGGGATTGATGACGGCGATGCGGTCAGGCGTTTGTTTCCCAAGGCCGCTGGAAAAATCTTGATAAGACGCTTTGCGGCGAGCGTGTTCGATCCTGCCCTTCTTATTGCGGTTTTTTATATAGCCGCAGACGATGAGCGGCGCTTCCGATCGAATCGCGCGCCGCGCTAATTGGCGGAAGGTGATTCCCTTCAATTCGATGGGAAGGTGCGGGAGATAGATTTGATTCGTCTTCTCATCCGTGGAAAGAAGATGTTCGAAAATATTTTGGATGCCGGGAGTAATGCAACTTTGGGCGATGATCTTTTCGGAAATTTCGCCCTGGCAGACGATTTCGTCGATTTTAGTAGATTTCAAGTGAATGCGGTTTACGGAAGAGAGCAGTTCGATCACGGTGTGAACTTGGGGATTTTGCCGTTCGATGGCTATAGCGACAAGCGTAGAACGGGCGTCCGCCTGATCTCCCTGCTGGGGATCGGCGAGAATGATGGCGGCGCGGGCGAGGCTGATGTTCGCTTGACGCAGTATGTCCTCTTCCGTGGGGCAGCCTTCGATTACGAAGAAATGTTTTCCGCCGCATGATTCCGGAATCCATTCGGGATGGCTTTCCCACAAACGCATATCCTGAACGAGCAGGACGGCGTCGAGGGGACGATCATGGCTTCCCGCATGCAATTCTTGGACGATTCTTTTCACCTTGTGGCTGCAATTGCAGATAACGACGTGATGTTTCAGCTCCTGGAGAGCCTCTTCCCGCTCCATAAGTCCTCCTCTGCCATCGCGGCGAAAGACGGCAATTCATAGGCTATGATAATCAGGTGATCTTTCGCGTCGAGAATGATTTCCGACGGGGGAAGTTGATCTTGGCAATTAATCGGGTTGATCCAAAAACGAGTGTTGGGTTCTTCGGGGGATGAAAAATCCACTCCTATGACGACAATGGCTTCCTCGTCATGATCCAAAAAATACAATTGCGCTTCTTTGAAAGTTTTACCAACCAGGTGGGAAGGGACGGGGACTGTATAGAACTCGCAGGAGTCGCCGGTGAACGTCATCAGTTCGTTGTAGATTTCCGTAACGCCGGGATGGAGTACGGCCTGCGAGGCCAGGCGTTCGATGTAATGGCGGCTGAGAATGAAGTCGGCCCCCGCCAGATTTTTAGCGTAATGCAGACTCTCGCCGGACAGCAATTCCACTGTCATCGGAATTCCCCGTTTGCGGCTGGCGACCGCTAAGGCGATCATGAGCGTGCGATTGTCGATGGAAACCGTACTTTGCGAAGGATCGCGCATGGAAAGCAATACCACTCGAAGCGCATGATCGATATCCGCCCGCGTCAAAACTTCCTCTTTGACGGGATCGCCAGAGATGGCGAAGACTTTTTTGTAGATCACGGGATCGGGAATTTTCAATTCCTCCGCAATGGGGCTGATGATCAGAAAAAAATATTTCCCGTCCAGGGCGGCGTTCACTTGGCGGATTACATTGTCCAAATTGGAATTTTCTCCCAGAATAACGATATGATGCTTCATGACGCCTTCCGGCGGCTTTATGGCGATCTTTCCCGCACGATGCACTTTACGGACCAGGATCGAAACGATCTCGGCGGTGAGCATCCCCACGACGATAATTCCCGCAATCAGAAAAATGGTTACTTCCACGCGGCCCAAAGTGGAAATCGGTTCTTTGTCTTCGATGCCGGAAATTAGAACGATGAGAATATTCCAATAGGATTTTCCATAATCGCTAAACGGCCCCGCTTCCTCCGTAATAAGACTTTCCGTAAAGAAAAGCAGATGCGCGCCGATGATCCAAATCAATACGCCATAGAAAAATAATCGTCCTAATTGGCGAAGACGGTATTGATAATTGAGGACGCTGAACCAGATGCGGAAAGAGATCATTCCCCGGTAAATCAGAAATCCGTAACGTAGGAATTTCAATAAGCGCAAAAGCCGCAATAGGCGCACAAGCCGCAGCAGCCGCATTCCCCGGAAAGCGCGCAGCAACAGCATCTCTTCACATAGCATAAGCAGAGAAGGAACGATGGCGATCAGGTCGATTAGCGCGTATAAAGTGAAAGGGTAAATCAGCCGGTTCGCCGAAGAATACCACCGCAGAACATATTCCACGATAAAAATAGCCGCAAAAACGAATTCCGTGTACGTAAAGAACGTCAAATGCTCTGGAAAGATATATTCCAAAGGTACGGCGGCGCAGGAAATCAGGATGCAAGCCAGAATGAATAGATCCATGGCAAGGCTGAGGCGCGTGGAATCCCGCCCGCCTTTATAAGGCTCCATTATCTCTCGCAATACTTCGCGAAAAGGCCTTTTAAGATGATTGTTTTCCATATCCTTTGAGCCTCTTGCAAAACTCTATTATTCCTCCCCCAAGCCTGGGGGAGGTTAGGAGGGGATTGTTTTAAGTCTAATAAAATCAACCCCCCTCTAACTCCTCCCAAACTTGGGGGGAGAATTAAAAGCGGATTTTATCAATTTTGCAAGAGCCTCCATTCAAACGCGCGTTTTCTCCACTGCGTTTATTCGCACAAAAGAACGGATGCGCTTAACGATGGAAGGCCATAGGTGAAACCGCCATTCTCCACGGTCAGCGTTTCCGGATCGCCAAGAATGGTTATGCTCTTGCCGTCCAAGGAATTCAAGCCGGATAGATCGAATGCCAACGCCTGCGCCGCTTCGTTAACGATGAAGAAAGCCCATTTTCCTTCGCGTTCCTTCGCCAGAAAGACGATGCCGTTGTCGTCTGAGGCGGAGGATGGATGTTGGATGAATTTTATCCGCGAATTGGCGTCGGGTGCGGAAAGATAAGGCTGAAGATCGCACAGTTCGGAAACCGTTTTCGTCAATTCCAGCCAGAAAATTGAATTTTTATCCACATAATCGCTGCCCCAATAGAGCAAGCCCCGCGCGCCGTTGGCGATGGCGTCATAGGCCATGAATCGCGTTTGGTTGTAAGTCGGACGCGGACGTTTTTTATCGGTGGAGCGGGATTCGTTTAGATCGTCCCAGCCGAAGCCCTGCAATACCATCCACACCGGCTTGCCGGGAATCGACGCCGCCATACGCTGCGTATAGCGTCCCACGCAGGCGAGGTTGCGTTCCGCCAGATCGCTATGTCCGTTGTCCGGCCCGAAGGGAACGGGATAGATGTCGCATCCGGCGATGTCGGCCAATTCGCCAAAGGAAGTCAGATCGGCGATGGAATTGCGCGGGGCGTGGTTGAACCATAACACGTGTTTAGGATCGGCCTGGCGGACAGTTTCGCATCCCGACGCCAGTTGCTGGCGCAAGGGTTCGATCGCCTGCCGCCATTCGCTCAATTTCTCCGGCGATGGGGGCAGTTTGACGAGGGCGCGGATTTGTTCTTCCAACGCATCCGCTTGTTCGTAGCGGGCGCTATTACGATAGCGCCGCCATAAGGCTGCCATTGATTGCAACTTTTCTTTTTCTTCCGCCGATCCGGAAAATTGGGCTAACGCCTCATCCACTTCCTTCCACCGATCAACGGTGCGGTTCCATCGCAGCCACCAGACGTTCCACAACGCTTCGTCCGGCGCTTCCCAAACCGCCAACGCCGGATGGGAGGCGAACGTCTTGACGGCGGCTTCCAGCGCTGTCTTTTCCTGTTCATTGGATACAGCCAGACCGCCTAACGGAATCCAAGCATGAAGCTCATGAGCCTGCGCCCGATCCAGGTCCTCTTTCGCCGCGTTGACGCGAATCAAATTGAATCCCGCTTCGGCGGCCTCTTGGGCGAAAGCGTCGTTCTTGGCTTGTTCGTATAGGCCGAGAATAAAAACACGCTCGCCATTCATCCGCAGCATTCCATCTTTATCGATGGAGGTGGGATGAGCATAAGCGCCGCAGACGCCAAGGAGCAGCAGGGAAAGAACGATCGTAGATTTCATGGGATTTCCTTTCGCGCGAGTCGCAGCTATTATGAAAAATAACGCTCGAAACAAAAAATTATTCCACTTATACCATTCTGAGTTAGGATTGTTGCTTGTAAATTCCCTCGCCCTTTGGGAGAGGGGTAGGGTGAGGGAAATATAAGTCTAACAATATCAACCCTCACCTAACCTCTCCCCATCTTGGGAGAGGAATTTTTAAAACAGCAATATTAATGCACGTTGGTATTATTATTACCATGACGGGGAGTGGAATGCGATGGATGGAAGCAGGGTCTATTCATTATTTTGCGAAAGACGTACAATGGACTTTTTCGGAACCGCCTTCTTCCAGAAACGCAACCGTTAGGAAGGCTGAATGTCATTCAAGAAATCAATGCAGGCAGAGGCTCGCAAGGATATTCAATTTAAGATGTAAAGAAAGATAGAATAACAGGGAAAAGTGAGCTCGGTTTGCGCATTCGGATTCAACGCATATCTACAGGTTGAAAAGGAGTTTTTAATGAGAGTGTTTCTTTGTTCGGTCATTGTATTTCTCGCTGGTTCTTCTTTTGCGGCGCAAGAGAAAACCGATTCGTTCGATTTTGTCGTCAAACCGTATTTGCAGTATTCGACGCAAAACCAAATGACGATTCTCTGGGAAACCACGGCGCCGGCGAAATCTCAGGTTCAATACTACGAAGCCGTTATCCACTCCGTATCCCCGGAATGGATGGAAACTCCGGGACAAGGAACGGAAAGCGAGATGAACGAAATCGCGTTAACCGGTTTGAAGCCGGAAACCAATTATTTCTATCGAACCATATCCACCACGGAAGACGGTCAAAAGCTCGAAAGCGAGCTCTATTCCTTCAAAACCGCCGTTAAAGAAGATTCGGCCTATGCCTTCGCCGTTTTTAGCGATTCGCAAACCAACCCGGAAGTATGGGGGAAAATTGCGGAATTGGCCTGGCGGGAGCGTCCCAACTTCGCCGTTCACGCAGGAGACATTGTGGGGACGGGCGGCAATAAAAGCCAGTGGGTTGATCATTTCTTAAAGCCGGGCCATGTTTTCATGAGCCGGATTCCGATCTTCGCCATCCTGGGAAATCATGAAAACGACGATGCGAATTATTACCGGTATATTTCCAATCCCAAACCGGAATATTATTACTCGTTCCAATATGGGAATGCCCAATTCTTTCTTCTGGATAGTTGCCGCGACGCCGCTCCCGGCGGCGAAATATATCGGTGGCTCGATTCGGCTCTCGCAAGTTCCAAAAGCCGTTGGAAATTCGTCGTTCATCATCATCCCCCTTATTCGTCCGACGAAAACGACTATGGAGATGCGTATAAAGAAAAATCTCTGCTGGCCGATCGTCATGTTCAATCTTTAATTTCTCTCTACGAAAAACATAACGTTGACATGGTCTTCTTCGGGCATATTCACGACTACGAACGAACCTGGCCCCTTCGTCAAAATCGAATCAACCATCAAAACGGGGTGATTTATATCCAGACCGGAGGTTGCGGCGGCGATTTGGAAAACTACGCGCCGACTCGCTCCTGGTTTACGCAAAAGGTTCATCGAGACCATCATTTCTGTCTGATCAATATTCATGACAATCATTTGGAATTCCAAGCCATTGATCGGAATTGGAATTTATTCGATGCGTTTTCGCTGGTTAAATAATGAGTAACTATTTAGCTGTATGAAGTGAAGAAATACTTATTTATTATTTCGCCCTTTCAGGGCTTTAAAACAAGGATTTCTCTTCAATCGGGTAAACTGTTACCCCATTTCATTGTCTCAGTGCGATTCTTTACTTTCATAAGAATATTCTACCGTTCTTTTACCGGTAAACCTGCCGCCGATGGTCGATATCGATGACGAGGACGATAAGCCGGTCGTCGTGAATTTCATAAACGATGCGGTAATCGCCCGAACGAAGCGACCAACGATATTCAATGCCCTTTAACTTTTTTACTCCGCGAGGCCTGGGGTTTTCTGTTAACGATAACAGGAGGATATCGATGCGTTTTTGGATCGTTTTAGGAAGAGAACGCAGATTATGCCGAGCTATTGGTCTAAATTCGATTTTGTACTCGGTCATGAATCTAGTCCCAATTCTTTTCTAATCTCCTCATAAGGTATATTCTCCCCCGGCTCTTTTAGCGCGGCGTCGGCGAGTTGGTTCAATCTTCGATCTTCCAGCTCGTCAAGGTAAGCGTAATCTTCCATCTCCATAACGACGAATTCTTTGCCCTTATATTGAAAAAAGACACGCTCGCCGGTCTCTAAGATTTTTTCGCAATAGGCGGCTAGGTTCTCTTTTTCGACGGCTTGAGTCATGACGTTTTCTCCATTGAATGTCGTTGCGTATATCTTATGGATTTAGTCTAACTTTTTATCGGGCGTATCGTAAAAATTTTCTATCGCCGGTAAACTTGCCGCCGATGATCGATATCGATGACGAGGACGATAAGCCTGTCGTCGTGAATTTCATAAACGATGCGGTAATCTCCCGAACGAAGCGCCCAACGGTTCTCTACACCCTTTAATTTTTTTACGCCGGAAGGACGGGGATTCAGGGCTAAGGATTCTAAAAGTGCGATGATTTTGCTTCGCCGTTCCGGGGATAATTTTTTTATTTCGCGCTGCGGCCGGGATAGGATTTCAATGGTATAAGCCATCGACTTACAATCCAAGTTCTTTTTTGAATTGTTCTAAGGTGATCGTCTCCCCCGGTTCCTGCAGCGCGGCGTCGGCGAGTTGGTTTAACCTTCGGTCTTCCAACTCGTCCAGATAGGCGTAATCCTCCATCTCCATGATGACGAATTCTTTGCCTTTATACTGAAAAAAAACGCGCTCGCCAGTGGCCAGGATTTTTTCGCAATAGGCGGCCAAGTTTTCTTTCTCGGCGGTTTGAGTCATGGGAAACTCTCCATTTAAACATCTCTGCGCTGATCGGCGTTTATGGATATATTCTAACTTTATATCGGGAACATCGCAACGATTTTCTGGCGCCGGAAAACTTGCCGCCGATATTTGAAATACTTATCTGGCGCTGCGTTCAAAAAATCTCCTCATCCCCGGCGGAATGACAAATATGGCCTGTATCGTTTCGGGCGATACAATGCGTAAATCGACGATTCCCCGTTGCGTCAGCCGTTGATCTGCCGTCTCCAGCGAGATCGGCGCACTCTCTTCTTGCGAACAGAGAAGATATCCGATAATCGTTCCGTAGGAGGGGACAAATTGCATATACGGTTCCGCCCGCCGGAACGCTTTCCTAAGCCGACCGGCGATGCGCGCCGAATTTTCCCCGATCAACAACGGCGCTCCGACATGCAGCGCCAAATAGCCTCCCGGCGCTAGTTGCCGCGCCGCCGCTTCGTAAAACTCCTGCGGGAATCCATCCGGTTCCGGTCGCGCGGGATCCGCCGTATCCACGAGAATGGCGTCATAAGGCTCTTGCGTTTCATAAATGAATTTCGCTGCATCTTCTATATGCAGGGTTACCCGGCTATCATCCAGCGATCCCCGATGGATCGGATGCAGCCACTCCCTCGCCGCTTCTATCATGACGGGATCGATCTCCACGATATCGCAGCGTTCCACGCAGGGATGCTTCAAAACCTCCCGCGCCGCGCCGCCGTCGCCGCCGCCGCAGATCAAAACGCGCTTCGGCTGGGGATGGCATAACAATGGAATATGAACCAGCGGCTCGTTGAAATAGAAATCGTCTCCTTCGCTGGTCTGCAATACGCCGTCAAGCGCAAGAAAGCGCCCGAACGCCTTGGTTTCGCCGATGGTGATTTTTTGATAAGGACTTTGGCGTGTGAAGAGAAGGGATTCGATATCGAGATACATGCCATAGGCAGGACGAACTTTTTCAGCATCAATCAAGCGGGGGATCATGGCCGCCTGTTCGGTCAGTTTGCGCTGCGCCAGAAAAATTTCCGCGATGCGTTCGCCCAACGCTAAGGTCCGCGCCTCGTTAATGCGTTGAAAATCGCAGACGCTGATTTCCGCCAATGCTAGCCGCCCGTGCTCCGGCCACGTATGAATTACGACGTGCGATTCCGCCAGGATATACGCCGCCGTAAAACCGCCTTCTGCGAAGCAATAGCTCGTCTCTTTCAGAAACGTTAGCCCCGACGTTTGGATCGCTTCGATCAATAGGGGAGAAAAGAGTTCCGGTTGTTTTAGAATATTCTCGCCGCATCGGCAATCTTGCAAAAGGATGCGCAGATTTGTCCCCGATGGCAGGCGGTGGTTTTCGTTCATTCTAAAAACAGTGGCTAGCGAACAGTAATAATCGAAGCAGGAAGATATTCATTTTTTTTTACGATATTGAATCGCGAAATCACGAAAAAGATCGAATTCCACGAAATGATCGAATCATGGATAGCGCGGATTCTTTTTAATTGCACGAAAAAGATCTTTTTACGGAGCGATTGTTATCGCCAACTGTTTTTCGGGTTTTTCTATTAATTTCGCGCTTTCGAGATTCAAAACGGCGATAATAATAAACCTCTTTTACTTTATTGGATTTATCCTTACCCACAAGTCGAAAGGAAGCTCAAGGGCAGAAACAACCTTGCCCTTGCCACCCCTTATTAGTCTTGATCCTGTCCATCTCACATCGTTAATTTACGTCTCAAACCACGGCCGCCGCCGCATGGGAATGGATGAATTGCGAAATCCGCAAGGCGACCTGACGGGGCAATAGGCCATGCTCTTCGAAAATTTCCGAACGTTCGCCGTGCTCGATCATTTCATCTGGCAATCCCAATCGCAGTAAGGGAAAGCGTTCCATACCCAAATCGTGAAGCGCTTCCGAAACGGCGCTGGAAAAGCCTCCGTTGAGCGTATGATCCTCATAGGCGACGAAATAATGGTGGGTCTTCGCCAAATCCTGGATCATCTCTATGTCCAATGGCTTGGCGTAGCGCATATTGACTACGGTTGGACGGATGCCTTCTTTTTTCAGCAGATCCGCCGCTTCCAGCGCGCGATAGACCATATAGCCGTAAGCCAGAATGGCGACCTCCTTGCCTTCCCGCATTACCTCGCCTTTTCCAATGGGCAGCGGCGCTTCCTCTTCCAACCATTTTACCCCTTCACCAGTGGCGCGGGGATAGCGCACGGCGAAGGGGCCATCGTAGTTCAACGCCGTCCATAACAACGCCGAAAGTTCCTTTTCGTCGGCGGCGGCGGATACCACCATATTCGGCAAAGCGCGCAAATAGGCGATGTCGTACAATCCTTGGTGCGTGGCTCCATCGTCTCCTACGACGCCCCCCCGGTCGAGGGCGAAAATCACCGGCAGATTTTGAATGCAGACGTCGTGATAAATCTGGTCGAATGCGCGCTGCAAAAAGGTGGAATAGATCGCCGCTACCGGACGGATGCCCTCGCAGGCCAATCCCGCCGACAATAACACCGCATGTTGCTCCGCGATGCCCACGTCGAAAAACTGGTTGGGAAATTTCTGCGCCAGCGCCGAAAGCCCCGTTCCCGAGGCCATAGCCGCCGTGATGCCCACGACTTTGGGATTCTTCTCCGCCATCTTGCACATTACTTTACTGAAAACTTGGGTGTACGCCGGTCCCAAGGACTTCTTCATGGCGAAAGTTTTCGGTTCGCCCGTGATCTTATCGAACGGCTTGGCCCCGTGCCACGAGGCCGGATCATTTTCCGCCGGTTCGTAGCCATGCCCTTTTTCCGTGATGACGTGCAACAGGATCGGGCCTTTTAAATCTTTCAAGCTTGTCAGCGTCTCTTCCACCAACTGCAAATCGTGACCGTTGATGGGACCAAAATAACGGAAGCCCAACTCTTCGAAGAAGGCGCCGGGCACGATCAGCGACTTGATGCTTTCCCCCATCTTTTGCAGACGCCGCACCAGCGTTTTGCCGATGCTCTTCTCCAAAAACTTGTCTACGCCCTCCATCGTTTTGTTGTAATAATAACTACTGATGATCCGGTTGAGGTAATGGGAAATCCCTCCTACATTAGGCGAGATCGACATGTAATTGTCGTTGAGAATGACGAGCATATCCTTTTTTAGATGCCCGGCGTGATCCAGACCTTCGTAGGCCACGCCGCCCGTCAATCCCCCGTCTCCGATGATAGCGACGACTTTATAGCTTTCCCCCTTCAAATCCCGCGCCGCCGCCATGCCTAAAGCGGCGGAAACGGACGTGCTGGCATGGCCTGTCCCGAAATGATCGTACCGGCTCTCGCTGCGCCGGGGGAATCCGCTCATGCCCCTATACTGCCGCAAGGTATGAAATTGATCCCGCCGCCCCGTGAGCAATTTATGGGCGTAGGATTGATGACCCACATCCCATACGAATTTGTCTTTAGGGCAATCGAATACGCGATGCAGAGCGATAATAAGCTCTACCGCGCCCAGGCAGGGCGCCAAGTGCCCCCCGCGCTCGCTGACGACGTCGATGATGCTTTGCCGCAAATCTTTCGCCAGAATTTCCAACTCGGCGAAACTCAAATCGCGCAGATCTTCTGGGCAGGATATTTTTTCTAAGACCATAACCTCTTACCGTTCTCTTTCTCGAAAAATCAATATCGATCCGCAGGGATGGCGAATCGATTTCTATCAACTTAAAAATAACGGAGCCTCTTGCATAATTCTTTTATTCCTCCCCCATGCTTGGGGGGAGGTTAGGAGGGGGTTGACGTAAGTCCGTTAAAATCAACCCCCCTCTAACTCCCCCCAAGTTTGGGGGGAGAATTTAAAGATGGATTTCAATAATTTTGCATGAGCCTCAACGATTAGCGGTTTTTAAGGCTAAATAATGTAAGTACATCGGCGCTGGGGGATCAGGCGTTTCTTTCCAGCAGCCATTCCGTCATCTGAATCAGAAATTCCGCCCGGTCTCCTTCCGCTTGCATTAACGACAAGATTTCATTCCGCAGCCGATAGGCTCGCTCGCGGGATTTTTCCAGCCCGATTAAGGCGGGGTAGGTCAATTTATGCGACGCTTCGTCGCTTCCGGCTGGTTTTCCCATCACTTGGGTATCGCCCACTACGTCTAAAATATCATCGACAACCTGAAAAATCAAACCAAGTTTATACCCCGCCTCTTCCAGCAGAGCGTAATCGCGCTCGTTTCCGCAGGCCATACGGGCGCCCATCAACAAACCCGCCCGGATCAACTTCGCCGTCTTGTGTAGGTGGATATACTCCAATACTTCTTCCGTCCCCGGTTTGTTTTCGTATTCCAGGTCCAGCACTTGCCCCGCCACCATGCCCGGATAGCCGCAGGCGACGGCCAATTCCCGTATGGCGTGGAAGCAAGGCAAAGCCCATCGCTCCGAAGCGCTGGAAATCATCTGAAATCCCAATGTATGGAGCGCGTCCGCCGACAACACCGCCAAGGCTTCCCCATAAATTTTATGCGACGTAGGCCGCCCCCGGCGCAGGTCGTCGTCGTCCATGCAGGGCAGATCGTCATGGATCAAGGAATAAGTATGCACCACTTCAATGGCGCATGCCGTTCTCATAACGGCCTCTCGCAGATCGTCGTCGACGCCCTCCCAACTCTTCCCGGCGAGAGCTTCACGCCACCCGACGCCCCGGCAAAAATCCAATCCCATCAACACCAGAATCGGACGGATTCTCTTTCCCCCCGCTTCCAGGGGATACCGCATCGCTTCGTTCAACTTGGCGGCCATGCCATCCGGCTGCGGCAGCAAAGACCACAAAAAGGCCTCTACTTCCTTCCGCCGGAGAGTCATGTATTCCATAAAGGCTGTTCGCTTATCCATCGATGTTGATTGCTCTGTTGTTTTCATATCCCGGTCGATTGTTTTTCATTCCTGCGGCGTAAGAGGAATCGTTGCCTTCAGTTTTTATAACCATTGCGGATCAGGGCGCCCCTATGATTATCTTTCAAGGGCAAAAACAACTTTGCCCTTGCCGCCCTTTCAAATTGGCTCGAATGGGCAGTTATTATTCTTCCTCCGCAGCGGATTCCGTCCAATTTTCCTCTTTGCCATTGACCAACTGCGACACGCGCAACTCCGCCTGGTCCAACCGCTCGGCGCATTTTTTGAGGATTGCCATGCCTTCCGCGAAGTTTTTTTCCATTTCGTCAAGCGAGAGGCCGCCCGCGTCGAACTGGGCTAGGATTTCTTCCAGACGTTCCATCCCCTTCTCGAAAACGAAAGCGTTTTTCACCATTATGAAGCGGGCCTCACTTCGGTAACCTGGGATGCGAACGATCCGTCCGCTAAAAAGACATCTATGCGATCGCGCGGCGCCGTCTGCGCAATGCGCCGGATGATGTTCCCATCTTCGCCCCGGCAGATGGCGTAGCCTCTCGCCAAGTTGCGCCGGGGATCGTAGCTGCGCAAGAGATGCTCGCATCGCCGCAAGTCGTTTTTTCTCTCGGCGACAGCTCGGCGCATGGCGTCTGCAATCCGCCGCCCTTTCTCGTGCTGTGCGGCCGCCGCTTGAATCCAATGTTCCCGCATTCGCAACGTTAGCATCGATTGTATGTCATCCAGACGCTGCCGCCGCATAGCGATCGCCGCTATAGGATGATAGCGCTTAAGCGCCCGATGGGTAAGTTCTATCCGTTCGCGCAGCCGCTCCACAACCGGCGGCAATGTTCGTAAAAACCGTTCTTTATCGGCGTATAATTCCCCCCGCCGCCGTTCGAAAATCTCCCGGATCGCCGAAGCCGCTCCCGTCGGCGTGGAGGCTCTCGCGTCGGCGGCGAAATCGGCGATCGTAAAATCGATCTCGTGCCCCACGCCGGTCAATATGGGAATCCGCGACGTAAAGATAGCGCGAGCGACGGCCTCTTCGTTAAACGCCCATAAATCTTCTAAACTGCCGCCGCCCCGGCATAATACGATGAGATCGAAATTCTCCCGCCGGTTGATTTCGGCGATCGCCTTCGAAATTTCTCCCGCCGCTTTCTCCCCTTGCACTAATACGGGGCAAATCATAACCTTAGCCGGACAGCCGCCTTCGCGCAGCGTCTTCACGAAATCCCGCAGCGCCGCCCCGCCCGGAGAAGTAACCACGGCGATATTTTCCGGCCAATAGGGCAGGGGACGTTTGCGCGCCGAGTCGAACAGCCCTTCTTCCGCCAGTTTCCGCTTTAAGGCCTCGAAGCGCAGCTGCAACGCTCCGGCGCCCGCCAACCGCAGGGACGATACCACTAATTGATACTGTCCGCGCGGCGGATATAACCCGATTTTGCCCCCGGCGATAACTTCCGCGCCGTCCCGCAATTCCATTCCCCCCCAGCGCATCGCTGTTTGCCGCCACGCCACGCACTCCAGCGCGGCGTTTTCGTCCTTCATGCGGAAATAGACGTGTCCCGACGGCGCTTTCTTGAAATTGGAAATTTCTCCCCGTACTTCCACCCAATCGTAGCGCTCCTCCAGGCAAAGCCGGATTTCTTCCGTCAATTCCGAAACCGTATAGGGCAAGCGAATCGATTCAAGTTCCATCATTCTTCGCCGTTATCCGTCACGTCGGCGCCGCAGACCGTTACCCGCTCGATGGAGGAGGCTTTGCCGCTGGCTTCATCCACTTGCATCATGACGGCGCATATTTTTACGTTTTGCTTCGCTACCTGGTGATGCCGCCGGATGCCGGTGATGAATTGATTGGTAGTGGATTCGATCTCCATCCCGATGACGGAATCGTAAGGCCCCGTCATGCCCACGTCGCAAATAAACGCCGCGCCTTGCGGCAGAATCCGTTCGTCGGCGGTGGGAATATGAGTATGCGTGCCGATCACGGCGCTGACCCGACCGTCCAGATACCAACCCATCGCCACCTTCTCCGATGTCGCCTCGCCATGAAAGTCGATCACGATGGGACGGCGTCCGCCGATCTCTTTCAACATAGCGTCCGCCGTCCGGAAAGGACAATCGGCGTTGCCCATATACAATCTTCCGCAGAGTTGGCCGACGACGACAGGAACTCCATTTCTCGTCTCCACGGTTACAAAACCCTTGCCTGGAACGCTCGGCGGATAATTATAGGGACGCACAATGTTGCGGTTGTCATCGATGAAATTGAAGATGTCCTTGTTGTCCCAGGTGTGATTTCCCATCGTTAGAACGTCTACGCCGTAAGAAAATAACTCTTGCGCGATCTTGTAATTCAATCCCTTGCCCCCCGCCGCGTTCTCCGCATTGGCGATGCAAAGGCCGACGTTATATTGCAGCATCAATTGATTCAGTTTGGATTTCAGAATCATTCTTCCGGGACGCCCCATGATATCGCCCACGAAGAGTATTTTTATCATGAAAAATTCTTTCTAAAGCGTCCGCTAAAAATTGAGACTGGGAGACTTTGGGACTGGGAGACTGGGAGATTTTGCGACTTTATAACCAGTCTCCCAGTCGCCCAGTCTCGCAGTCTCCCAGTCTTCCTATTTCGCATAGGCTACGGCGCGCGTTTCCCGCACTACTGTTACCTTGATCTGTCCGGGATACTGCATCTCTTCTTCGATTTTTTTGGATACGTCGTAAGCCAGCTTGACGGCGGCCTGGTCGTCTACCTCTTCCGGTTCCACCATAACCCGGATTTCCCGGCCCGCCTGGATGGCGAAGCACTTCTCTACGCCATTGAACGACTCCGCGATCTTCTCTAAGTTTTCCAGGCGCTTGACGTAGGTTTCGATCGACTCCCGCCGCGCTCCGGGACGCGCCGACGATAAAGCGTCCGCCACTTGCACTAACACCGCTTCCACCGTCTCCATCTCGACTTCTTCGTGATGCGCCGCGATGGCATTGACCACGATGGGCGCTTCTCCAAACTTTCGCGCCAGTTCCCCGCCGATGGAGGCGTGGGTGCCGTCCCGTTCGAAATCGACGGCCTTGCCGATGTCGTGCAACAGCGCCGCCCGTTTGCAGATTTCCACATTGGCGCCGATTTCCGCTGCAATGGCGCCGCAGATGAAGGCCACTTCGCGAGAGGCGTACAGTTGGTTTTGTCCGAAGGAATAGCGGTATTTCAAACGGCCAAGAATTTTGATCAATTCCGGATTCATATCGACGATGCCTAGTTCGAATACGATCCGCTCCGCCGATTCCCGCATCTCCTCTTCCATTTCTTTCAGAATCTTGTTGTAAATCTCCTCGATGCGTCCGGGATGGATGCGCCCATCCGAAATCAGCCGCTCGAGCGTCTGCCGCGCCGCCTCCCGGCGGATAGGATCGAAGGAAGAGAGCACCACCGTATCCGGCGTATCGTCGATAATCAGATTTACGCCCGTCAACGCTTCGAACGATCGGATGTTGCGTCCCTCGCGTCCGATGATGCGGCCTTTGATTTCGTCTGAAGGCAGCGAAACCGTGGAAACCGTCGATTCATGCACGTATTCCGTGCATCCCCGTTGCAAGCAGGCGGCGATGATCTTGCGGGCGTCACGGTTGGCGTTCTCTTTGGCGGCGTCCATGATCTGCTTGATGACTTTGGCCGATTCGCGGCGCACATCGTTTTCCAGCGATTCCAACAATAATTGTTTGGCTTGGTCCGAAGTAAGACCGGAAATCCTTTCCAGCTTTCCGCGTTCCTCTTCGATCAAGGATGACAGTTCCGTTTCTTTCTTCTCCAAATCCTTGGATTTTCGTTCCAGTTGTTTGGCCAGCGCCTGATTTTGACGGTCAAGGTTTTCCGTCTCTTCGATTTTCTTTTCGAGCGTTTCCTCCCGCCGGTCCAGTTTTTTCTCCAGAGCTGTTATTTCTGCCCTGCGTTCTTTAAACTCCTGTTCTGCTTTCGTTTTTTCTTGATAAAGTTGTTCCTTCGCCTCTATCGCAGCTTCTTTCCGGATCGTGGCGGCGTCTTTCTGCGCCTCCTCGCGAATTTTGTTGGATAGGAGTTCTATGCTTCCGATCTCGCGATTGATGCGGTTTTTTTGGAAAATATAACCAATGACTAAGCCTGCGATCAGAGCGATTGCCGCTGCTCCAACCAATTCCCACAACATTATAGAAACCCTTTCTATATTTATAGGTAACGTAACGAATGGACTTCGTTTGAATTCTGTTTAAATTGTTAAAAAAACCTCACCCCAACCCTCTCCCAATGGGCAAGGGAAAAGATGACTTCATTCCATAAATATCGATGGATCAAAAAACGCGATCCATCCTACATTTCTTTCTGCCCTCGCCATGAGCCTATCCTCAGGAGGGAGGCTTAATGGCAAGTATTTCTAACATGCGAAACGGCTTGCTGCAAACGATCAATGACTTGCCCTGCGCTCGCCGTCTCGGCGCCCGTCTCTTGCGTAAATAAATCCGCCGCTAAACCATGCAAAAAAGCCCCAGCCGCCGCCGCTTGCATGGGATTCATTCCTCTCGCCAATAAAGCGCCAATGGTTCCCGCCAGCGCATCGCCCATGCCGCCGGAAGCCATGGCGGGCGAGCCGGTTGGGTTGACGTACATCATTCCTTCACGCTGCGCGATCACGGTGCAAGGCCCTTTTAGAAGCACCGTCCCATGAGGCGAGACGGAGGCGAGCCGGCGCGCGCAACCCCAGCGATCCGCCTGTACTTGTGCCGACGATAAGCCCAAGAGCCGCCCCATCTCTCCCGGATGCGGCGTAACTACCCATGGATGCTTGCGGGCAGATAATATCTCCTGCGATAGGGCGGACAATCCATCGCCGTCAATCAACAAGGGCGAATCAATTTCCAGCGCAACCTTTCGCGCCAGTTCCTGCGTCGAGGGATGCAATCCCAATCCCGGCCCGATAACGACAGCGCTGTATCGTTTGCCTTCCGCAAAAATCCACTCGAACGCTTCCAACGCCAGAGAACCCGCATCCGTCTCCGGCGCAGGCAGCGTCATCATTTCCCAAACGCCAGAGGCGTAAATCGGCATTAGAGAAGCGGGGCAAACGCAAGTCGCAAGTCCCGCTCCCATGCGGATCGCTGCTTTCGAGCATAATAGAGCAGCGCCCGTCATGCCCCGCGATCCGGCAATAATTAGTATATGTCCTTCGCTCCCCTTATGAGCCGAGCGTCCCCGCTTGGGCAGCCATGAATCGATGAGAGCCGCCGTCAGCAGTTCCGCCTCGCTATCGGCGTTGCGCAACAGATCGGAGGGAAGCCCTATATCGAGAATAATCAATCCTTTGCCATAATTTAAACCCGGCGGAACTACATGGCCGACTTTCGGCAAACCCATTGTAAAAGTAGCGTCGGCGTAGACGGCGTCGCCTTCTACTCGGCCGCTATCGGCATCGACGCCCGAAGCAATATCCACCGAAGCGACAAAAGCCTTTCTCGGCAGATTGTTCAATTCCCTGATGGCTTCCGCGATCAATCCTCTTGGAGCGCCCTGGCTGCCGGTTCCCAGTAATGCATCTACCCAGACTTCCGCCCCGGCTTCCGCCTGGAAAAACTCTTTCAGACTATCAGACGATTCGCATTCGACGATCCGGATTCCCGCTTCCCTCGCCAAAAGGAAATTCGTTCTTGCGTCTCCCTTCAATTCCTCGCCTCGGCTTAGAAGACACGCCGCCGCCGCCATGCCTTTTTCCTGTAAGCGGCGGGCGATGACGAATCCATCACCGCCATTATTACCCTTCCCGCATAGAATGGCGGCGCGGCGGCGCTTTTCGGGGGGTAGCGCTGTAAAAATTCCCTGCGCCGCGCCTTCACCCGCGCGTTCCATAAGGTAGAGTCCCGGCGCGCCGCGCTCATCGATCGCCTTACGATCAATGGAGGCCATTACGCTGCCGGTTACGATTCGCAAAGGGTATGGTAATAAATACAAAGACCCGCTCCTGGGTTTTCTATCCCAAGGCGAGGAGAAGAAAGGACGATGACTTTGCGGGTTATAGACAGTTAGGCTGTATCTTCTTCAACATCCCGATATAGAAAATCGTGGAGGCCAACAAGAATAGCCACTATGACGAAACCTTTCCATAGAGTGTCGAAAAAGAAATCGAGAGACCACTTCTCGATTGTGTCATTGTCCATCATGTGCAAAGCTACGTACTTTTGCAAATAGCAAAACCCAATGAAGAAAACGCATACGATGATATAATCTAAAATCGTATAACGGCTCTTCCGCATCGCCGTTTCCCCAACGGTCTTCGTTGCGAGCGTTTCTTCGGGGATTTGAACGTTGGTTGCTAATTTACGGCCTTTCTTTCCTCGAGCCATCTTTTTAATTCCTTTTTTATAATGACAGCTAACTATATTTTAATCCCGAACTAATGATTTTTGGAAGGGCGCATCGGCGTCTCGAACTTCATTTATGGAAAAAGGGGGCAATATCGAATATTCGATTGACTCCGATCTTATTAATTATGGCAAATCTAGGTATTATTTATATAGGAATATTACTTTTTTTCTTAATTTTTTACACCATATAACATATATATTACTGAAAAATAGAATAATATATTGGTTATATAGAATTTATAGCCAAAATCACTTGAATGCGCTGTCAGGCAATCAATCGAATTTATAGCCAATAAGATAATCCATAGTATCAATTGGTACCTTGCAATACGATATTGCGCCGTGTTTACTCGGCGAAGATCTCGATGCCGTTGATCGCAGGATTTTGTATGTCCGGCGTAAACGTAATCCTCAATTTTCCGTCGGTTACCTCAACGCCCTTGTACTCGCGCTGGATCGCCTTATACGGCCCATCGGCCTCCTTAAAGATATCGAAATCCTTCTCCGGCTTCTGTCCCTGCACGGCAAACGAATACACCCGCTCGCCGATGCCGGTAATGCCCGTGTAGGTCTCTGCAAAATGCAGGCGAACGGTGTACTTGCCGTTGGGAAGATTGAATTCGTACGCGCTCATGCTGTAGCGCTCGGTGCGGAATATCTGCGGGAACGCGACATTGGGAACCTCGAACTGTTCGTCCCGTTCGATAGTCATACCATCCGGTGGTTCCAGCGACGCGCCGGGAGCCTTGACCTCATCCGGCAGCCAGAGGTTGCCATCTTTATCGGTGTAGGGCTGATCGGCCCCGCACGCCACTCGGATCGCCAGCTTGGTTTCCGCCGGAGGCGCAGGCTGCTCCGGCGCCTCTTGGGCGAAGATCTCGATGCCGTTGATCGCAGGATTTTGTATGTTCGGCGTAAACGTAATCCTCAGTTTGCCGTCGGTTACCTCAACGCCCTTGTACTCGCGCTGGATCGCCTTATACGGCCCGCCGGCCTCCTTATAGATATCGAAATCTTTCTCCGGCTTCTGTCCTTGCACGGCAAAGGAATACACCCGATCGCCGATGCCGGCGATGCCCGTGTAGGTCTCGGCAAAATGCAGGCGGACGGTGTACTTGCCGTTGGGAAGATTGAACTCGTACGCGCTCATACTGTAGCGCTCGGTGCGGAATATCTGCGGGAACGCGACATTGGGAACCTCGAACTGTTCGTCCCGTTCGATGGTCATACCATCCGGTGGTTCCAGCGACGCGCCGGGAGCCTTGACCTCATCCGGCAGCCAGAGGTTGCCATCTTTATCGGTGTAGGGCTGTTCGGCCCCGCACGCCACCCGGATCGCCAGCTTGGTTTCCGCCTGAGGCGCATACGATGTCTGCTCATCCGCCTTGAAAATGCGTTGGGCGAAGAGATAGAGATTGTTGGCCCATGCGGTATCGTCGTGGGCATTGCCATCCACGTGCCAGACGTGAGGTACGTTCTTTTCCTTGAGGTATTGATGAACGCCCTGACTGACGCGGATCAAACCATCCTTATTGCCGCAGGCGATCCACAGCAGTTTCAATTTATCCTTAGCGGCCGCCGGATCGGGCAGGAATTCGACGTCGGCGTACATTCCGCCGAACTTGTTGGTATTCGGGGCTGAGGAGAATCCACCGACGTAGGCAAAGGTATCAATGTGATACATGCCGATGTTCAAAGACTGCCCGCCGCCCATCGAAAGACCGGCCAAGGCGCGATGTTCGCGGTCGGCATAGACGGAATAGTGCGACTCAACATAAGGGATGATGTCTTGAAGCAAGTCGTTCTCAAAAAGTTTCCCATAGCCTTCGAATCGGCCTCTTCCCCCTCCGGGGCCGCCCGGTCCTGAGAGTCCTTCAGACTTGGGATTGTCCACCGTCATGTTGGCATCGCAGTTGGGGAACACCATGACCATCGGCTGAATCTTGCCGTCAGCCAGCAGGTTATCGATGACGTTATCCGCTTTGCACCATTGCGGCCATTGGCGATCGTCGGCGCCGATGCCGTGCAGCAGGTAAAGCGTTGGATATTTGCGGTCGGCTGAATAACTGGGCGGCGTGTAGACGAGCATCTTACGACGCGCTCCGACTGTCTTGGAATCGTATTCAACCGTCGTTAACTCGCCGTGAGGGATGTTCTCGCGCCGGGTTCTGAATCCCTCGGGTGGATCGTCGAAGGCGGGCTTGTCATCTGAACCCAACTCGATCGGTCCACCGAATCCGCCTCGTTCTCTACGAGCGCCTTCCGCATCAGTGTTATTGCGCTCAGGGGACGATATCGCAGACGACTCTGAGGGCTTGGCAAGTTCTTCCTTAAACAGCAGTTGAGCGAACTCGCGCAGGCTGCGTCGCCAGCTCTGGAACTCGTGAGCTGTATCCGGGGAGACATAGAATACGCTATTGACGCCGGCTTGTTTCAACGCGCCGGCGTTCGCCTGCGGGTCGCCGCCACGTCTACCGCTGCGGTCGCCGCCGAGTTCGCGGCTGCCGTAACTAACGAATACCAGTTTAACCTTTTCCTTAAAACCAGGCGCGTTGTTGACATCATCCAGAGAGATAGAGCCGCCGCTGAAAAGACCGATGTGGGAGAACTTGTCGAGATTCTTTAAGGTGATCGACTTGGTCTCCATTCCGCCCATGGACAGACCGGCCATGCCGCGATGGGGTTGATCGGAGAGCGTGCGGAAGTTGGCGTCGATGTAAGGAATCAACTCGTCAACGAGAACCGTCTGGAATGGATCGATGCTGAAATTTCTAAGGCCGCCGAAGCGAACGTCGTTGGTCATGCCGTAGGTCATTACAATGAGGAATGGCTTGATCTTGCCTTCGGCGATCAGGTTGTCCATGATCAGATTGGCGCGGCCCTGGTTGCTCCAGGCGGTTTCATCCTCGCCCCAGCCGTGCTGCAGGTACAGCACTGGATATCGCTTGGTCAGGTCATTGTCGTAGCTGGGCGGCGTGTAGACGAAGGCGCGGCGCGAGATATTGGTGCTCTTCGAGGGGAAAAGAATCTGCTGCACATTGCCGTGAGAAACGTCCTTGAGGGCGTAGAAATCCTGGTCATGAGCGGGAATTTCGATGCCGCTTTCCCAACGAGTCGAACCGTAGAAGTTCAAGGCGCCGGGATCGTTGAATGTTCCCCCATCAATCGTGAGATGGTAGTAATGGAAGCCTTCATCCAGCGGTTCAGTCGCGCCGGTCCACATACCGTCATCGCCTTTGGTCAGGGCAGTTTTGCGTATGCTTACTATTACGCTTTCGGCGGTTGGAGCATGGATGCGAAATCTTGCCCGTCCCTCGGAGTTGACCTGCGGGTACTCTTGGCCGGGCTGATTCAAGGTCGAGGGTTTAAAATCTTCGACAACCGCCTGCGAAGGGGCTTGCGCAAAACTTAACGGCGCCCCAAGAATGATAAAGATCGATGCTATAGCGGAAAGCGTCATTTTCATCAGAGTCTCCTTAAGATGAATATTTTCCGCGAACCGAATCGCGAATTATGAACACCCCAACCTCTTGACCATCGTCTTTTGATGCGTCAAGAATAAGGTCGTTCAATAGAATAACACATTGATCGTGTCAAAATCGAGATGAACAGAACAGAATAAGATTAATTTTTCATCTCGCCGATGTGACATCTGTATCAACCCTTCAATGCAAATCTTTTCCCTTCCTTCTGAAACTCTATCGGGAGGGTGCCAAGGGCAAGGCCTCGAAGAGGACAACCCTTGCGAGCGCGTTCTTATAAGTTGTAAAATGTGATAGTGGTATTTTGGGGAAGGTCGGATAATGGCTGCTTCGCTTGTCTTTTGCACTTTACAATATATCCACAACAGAAAAAACGTGTATTAAATATCATGAAAAAAAGAGGAAAGACAAAACATTGCCAACACAAATCAGATGATTTTCATTTCTATAAATTAGAAAATCCTTTTAAAAATTTTTCTATGGAAGAGATTACGAGTAAATTTATTGAAGCAGGTGATTCTTATGAAAAAGAATTCCTCTCATCTTTTAAAAAAATTGAAAATCTATTAAATGAATTTTATCCTCTTGCTATACTATCTATTCTTTCGGTTTATAACTTATTTAGATTAGTTACTGATTCTAACCAAATCGTAACTCCAAGAAAGCCAACGTTGGATCAATCTCATATAGAATTATTACAGGCTTTTTGTTTGCGAATACCTGCAAATAAAATATCTTACAAACCAGCTTTACCTCATCAAATTCAAATTATTAATGATTTATTAATTTCTATTTGTGATTCTTTTGCAGGGAAGCGTTTTTCATTATTGAAAGATGATAGATTTGCTCAAAATAAGTCTATGATGTTTTTGCAAGAACGTATTCGTACACATACCCAAAGAGTTAGAAACTGGGGATATTTCGAACAGGTTGTGGATATATCTAAACGAATATATGAGCCATTGAATAAAAGATATGAAACTTGTATTGGAATAAGCGCAATAGATATCATTAATTTTTTTTACATTTTAATTAAGCAATCGGAAACTAAAATATGTAATCACTGGGATAAACTAAGTGATGTATTTAAGGAAAAATCTATCGAAAAAATAATTAGTAAATATTATAAATTATTTGATCTAAAGGGTGACCAAAATGAATTAATCAGTTTTTGTAATGATAATGAGATAAACTTAGTTGATTACTTAAAGAGTCATTCAGATATATTATTAGTTGATTATTTTAGTTTTCGTTTGAGTGAAATTTCCCAAGAAATTCAAATTCCCTTAGAATCATTACAGAGATTTCTTCCATTATTGAGTATGAAATTTGGAGATTTAAGTAATGAAGAACCTGAACATTTTTTTCTAAATAATCCAATATGGAAAAAACCATTAATTCAATTAACTAAAGATAAATTTTTCTGTTCCATGCCTCAGGTTTTTTTTGGATTTGTAATACAGATACTTGATTCATTATTAGAAGAAAAGGAAAATTCAAAGGAATATTGTAGTACCCGCAAATCTATTTTTTTAGAGGAAGAGGTTGAAAATATTTTTAAAGTGGCCTTTCCTGGGTCTCCGTATGTGCGGAATTTTAAATGGAAAGAAAATGATATTGAATATGAAACGGATTTGATAATAAAAGTTGATTCTTATTTAATTGTTGTTGAATCTAAATCCGGTTCAATATCTCTTTCAGCACTTCGAGGTGCGCCAAAGAGTATAGAACGTAATATCAATGAATTGTTAATATATCCCTCCATCCAGTCTTATAGATTAGAAAAAAGAATTTTACAGTCAAAAGATTCTAGTCTTTTTAATTTACCTTTTGATATAAGCTCAATACAGAAGGTAATTAGAATCTCAATTACTCTTGAAGATTTTGCTATGATTCAATCAAATATTAATCAATTAAAAAGGGATGGTATTATTAATAATGAGTTTCCTGTTTCACCTACAATACTTTTGTCTGATATCAAAATTGTTTTTGACATTCTGATCTCAGAAATGGAAAGACTACATTATTTGGTTCGCAGAAAAGAAATCGACGAAAATATGACATATTTTGCAGATGAATTAGACTTATTAGGTATTTATTTATCAACTGGATTTAATATAGGTGAGATTGAACAGAATAAAAAAGCTGTATTCAATTTTATAGGTAATTCTACAATTATTGATGATTACTATTTATCTGTTGAGCAAGGAATTAGTAAAGAAAAACCGAAATTAAAATTAACAAAATGGTGGAGAGAAATTATAAAATTTGTTGAAAAAAGAAAACCAAATCGATGGTCTGAAATTGCTGAAATTTTATTAAATATTTCATTTGATGATCAAAAGAAAGGAGAAAAGGAATTTAAAAGATATATTAGAAATGTACAAAAAAATTGGGAGATACCTGGGCATAAAAATTCATTATTTATTTGTCCTCAAAAATATTGTTTTAATGCAATTGGATTAATTGCTTATAAAGAATTATCAAAAAATGAGAGATTTAATTTAATAGAAAATTCAGTAAATTCAATATTTAAAAAATGTCATGCAAAAAGATGTTTAATTATTGGAAAAAACGTTGATTCTAATGATTATCCCTATAGTATATTGTG
>JBFMBP010000085.1 GCA_040755155.1 Candidatus Omnitrophota bacterium
GACGCTGTAGACTTATACCGCGTTACCAGTGCTCAATCCTCAATCCCAACGCATGGAGGAAATTTATGAAAAGCAAAGTAATCCAATTATCCCATCACAAAGATGAGGAATCTTCGTTGGAGCGTCCTTGGGTGTTCATGGACGCCGGGGACACCTTCATCTACGCCTTTCCGACTCTTTACGAAGCGATATGGGATTGTTTCCACCATGCGGAAATCGATATCGATATCGAAGACATCGAAGCGGCGGCGCGCCGCTACCTGACCTCCCATTCGCGCGCCGATCTGACGTCGCAAAAGAAATTCGAGAAATACTTCCGGAATCTCTATCAGGGCGTGCTGGAGGACCTCGGTTTTCCGGGAGAGGAAATGGCGATTTACGTTGACGATTTGTGGCATGAATGGGAAGAAGGCTGGAGGCTGCGGCTGTTCGACGACGCCATTCCCGCCTTAATCATGTTGATGGAGGCCGGATTCCATTTGGGAATCGTAACGAATTGGGATCGCACGTTCGATCCCTTGCTGGAACGCATGGGATTGACGGATTTATTCGACGTAATCGTCGTTTCCTGCCGGGAAGGAGTGGCGAAGCCGGATCCGCGCATTTTTCAATTGGCGCTCGAACGGGCGGGAACGACGGGCGATCAATCCTGGTTTATCGGCGATCAATTGGACATAGATATTCAACCCGCTAAGAAATTAGGCATGAAAACGGTCCTTGTGGATTATTACGGCAATACGGAAGATGTGGAGGGAGCCGATTTCGTAGTGCCCAGCCTCAGCACGGCGGCGCTGACCATGGCCTTGGAAGAAGATTTTATGCGTCACGGCGGCGATGGATCGGAATAATGCCAATTCCTATTAGGGGTTGCTGATATTAGCATAAGTCTTGACAAACATGCATATTATGATATGCATTTCTCAAGAAATGCACAAGAGAATCTGCGTGTATCTTACAAAACCATTGCACACAAGCAATTCCGAATTTAAAAACTCCTTCACCCATCGCCTTGCTCCCGCCGTTAAAACGGCGGTTTAATGAAATTTGCCCCTTTAAAAGGGGGCATTTGATAATAGCCTTTTAAGGCTGGGTTTTCCTTGTGGCAATAAAGGTTTTCAGCATACCCTTATTAGGATCAGGCGGCAAGGAGCAAGGTTTCTTTTACCCTGAACGATATTTGCATAAGGCGTCTGCGCGGCATTATCTCCTGTGCCGCCGTTCGATCGTAATCATACGGTGGGTTTTGGAGGTTGATTCCTCGTTATCGAGGCTATCGGGCATGTGGGGGGCTTTTTCTTCTGCGGGTGGACTCTCCGTTTTGGATTTGGCGGCCGCATCGCTGACCTGGAGATGCGCTTCCATAGTAGAGATCAACTGATCGGTCTCTTTTTCTTTCTTATCCAAAACTGCGCTTTCTTTATCCAGGGCGGATAGTTCTTTTTCCTGTCGCTGCAATACGGCGTTTCGTTCCTCGAGATTTTTCCGGCAACGTTCTTTCTTGCTCTCTTCCTCGCTTCGGGCAAGCAACGTTTTGAGATTTTCGACGGTCTTGCGCATATCCTGAACTTGGGATTGCAACACGCCCTGGCGCTGAGCGAGAAGGTATTTCTGGAAACTGAGGATGGATTTTTTTTGGCGTTGAAGATCGATGCGCAGATGGCTGGATTCAGTAACGTCGCTGGCCAATCCCCGGCTGATTCGAACATATTGGGCTTTTTTGACCGCCAGGTCTTTAGCCAGGAGCATGGCGTTTTCTCTGTCTCCCGTTTTCTGGCATTCGAGAAATTCGCTCATCTTGGTTTCGAATTCGCGCAGAACGGGATTCTCCATCCGCGTCTTTTTCATTTTCTCTTCCACCTGCCAGAGTTTATCCATATAAAAAACGATTTGCCTTCCCAGGCGGGTTACATGGGGCGTCGCCCACTGGACTTCTCCGGCAGGAATGAGATGCTGCTTCAGATACATATTCAGGGTATGTTGCGCAAGGAGAAATAAGATTTTCAATTCCTGGGCGATGACGCGAAAATCCCCCCGCAGGCTTTGTTGGACGCTGTTTTTCAAGGAGTCCGCCGTCTCTTCCTTTTCCCGAAGAAGAGCGTCCGCTTGGGCGGCGGTCATCCAATAAATCCTTCCGTTTTGAACCACGCGGATCAGTTCGGCGGCGTTGCAATCCCGCTGGCGAAACGTATTTTCCACAACGCTTTCCAAAAAGGACGAAAGTTTTTCCATCGAAAAATTGTCGGTGGAGGAACCGAGAATATCCTCGAATGTGATGGAAATAGCGTCGTTGTTCGTCATGCGTAAACCTTACATCGGCGCCGGAAGCGCGAGCGGCGATTCTTGTTGTCCTTGGACGTGAATGGCAATATTTTATTCCCCCATTAACGATGAAGCGAACGATTTCAACATCAAGCCCCTGCAAAAATCCCTCAATGCTTGAAGTGCATTCCGGAACCGCGACTCTTAACCATTTCGGCTTGGTGGGATGGCTGCATTTGGGCCGCCGATTTGCGCGGCGTTTTTTGAATCTCTTCGAGATTGACCTTGATCTCCGACTCCTTTAGGATATTTTCGGATATATGTTGAATGACTACGTCCACCTCGTTTTCCTGCCGTTCGAGGATTGAGGTCTCTTTTGTGAGGGCTTCCAACTCGCCGGATTTTTCCATGATCTCCTCTTCTGCTTTATCGGCGTCATAAAAGCGAAGCTTGTCGATTTGCGCCGCCGCCGCATCGAGTCCTTCTTCTTCCGCTGACTCCAGAGATTGCCGCACGGAGTGGATATTTTCCCGCAACTGTTCCAGTTCGAGCTGTAAGGCGTCTTTGCGGGTGGAACAGATTTCATTTTGGGAACTGATGATGCGTTTTTTCGTTTTTTGCAAATTCAAACGATGGTAATACATCGTCTGCACGTCCGGTTCGATGGCGCGCGCAATGCGGAGGTATTGCCGCTTGTTAGATGCCAGAAGCTTCGCCAATTCGGCGGCGCGGGTTATATTGCCGTTGTCTTTCGCATTCATAAACTCGCCCATCATTTGCTCGTAATAATCAAGCAGGGGACTTTTGCGCCGTTTTTCCGCCATAATGGCTTCGCACTCGGTGGATTGGGCGACGCCTTCGCTGATCTCCTTCTGACGGCGAAATAAACTGGGTTCAAGCCGTTCGATTTCGTTTTTGGGGACCAGTTCTTTTTGTTTAAATTGTTGAAGAGTATAGTTGGCGATAGCCAGCAAGATTTCCAATTCCTGGCGGATGATCTTCAACTCCCCTTTCAACGCTCTCTGAACGTCCCGCTGCAATTCGGGAGTATGCGACGTTTCAAGGAATTCGGAAGCTTGTTTTTGAGTCATCCACGTCACTTTGCCCCCGTGAACGACTTTCACTAAATGGTTGGGGTATACTCTGGCCTGTTCGGAGGCGATTTGCGTCGCTTTATTTAAAAATGCCTCCACCCGCTCCATAGATATTTTCCCGTTTTCGTCAAAGAGAGCGTTAAAATCCATGGCTACGGCGCCTGTTGTTCGAGAACTCATCGGTTGGATTCCCTTTGTCTTCCGTAAGAATTTAGACTTATTATCATTATAGGGGCGAATCCATGAATTAATCAATAAATAACCAATTATATTTTCTATAGATCCATCAAATCCACGAAACGGCGGCGGCGAGATGACAACTACTTGGATCGGAAGTAGTTATTTTTCTTCGCTCGCGTCGCCCAATTATTAATAAACCAGATGCCCTAACCCTCTCTCGCAAACTTGTTTTCCCCCTCTCCGTAATCGAAAGGATAATTAGCCTTACGCGCGATTAAAAATATATTATATTGATAGTTGCATAATGAATTATATTTTTAAAGGCTTCCATATTATAATCGATTCAATTCTTTCTTTAATTTAATTTTTTTTCGCCATATCTGCAAATTTTGAGGGATGTAATGGCTTTCCGATGAATAACTCAAGTTGCGCAATTCCATTTCCTCGCTAAAGAGACTCGCCGCTTATCGCTGCTTTTAGGATTCTTATTCTCCTTGAGATGAAAAGGAAATAGAGAAATACTGTAAATAAATACGCGCTATCCTGCGTCCAGACGGAAGAACTTTATATAACTGTTGTATAATCCTTTAATATATGAAAACTTGAATCGTCTGGTCAGGGCATTGGATTGTAGGCCTAACATCATTTAAACGCAGAAAATGATACGAATCAATAACCTTGTAAAATACTATGGAAAAGTTCATGCGGTAAACGATCTTTCCCTCGATATCCGCCGCGGCGAATTTTTTGGTTTTCTAGGGCCTAACGGCGCCGGAAAAACAACAACCATCAAAATCATGGTAGGGCTTTTGCGGGCCACCTCCGGCCGCATCGCCTTGGGCGGCGGAGACGGGGAGGAATACGACATCGCCGCCGACCAGGAAAAAGCCAAGGCGATTACGGGCTATATTCCCGACAGCCCTTATCTTTACGATAAGTTGACGGGATATGAGTACATTCATTTCGTGGGAGGATTGTACGGCGTTCCGGAGAAAAAAATCGATGCCCACATTCAGGATTATTTCCGCATCTTTGGACTGCTGGACGCCGCTCACGATTTGATCGAATCCTATTCGCATGGCATGAGGCAGAAGGTGGTGATGACCGGCGCCTTGGTTCACGATCCTAAAGTATTGGTGGTCGACGAGCCGATGGTGGGTTTGGACCCTCGCAGCAGCCGCCTAGTAAAGGATTTGTTGAAACAAAAAAGCCGCGAAGGAATGACGATTTTTCTTTCCACCCACACGCTCGATATCGCGGAAGAACTTTGCGACCGGATCGGCATCATTCAACGGGGTCAGTTGATCGCGTTGGGAACGATGGAAGAATTGCGCCAACAAGCGAAAGAAGGCTCTTCCGACTTGCGCCTGGAGTCGCTATTCCTTAAACTAACGGAACAACAAGACGAGAGTTGATCCGCTAAACCAATGAACGCCATGCAAACCGGCCAAGACGCCGCTTATAAATTGCTCACCACCCGGTTCGGAGAGATTGAAGTCCGTCCTTCGGATATCGTCACTCTGCCGGAGGGATTGCTCGGATTCAATCTTTTCCGCCGCTATATCGTTTTGGAAGATCCGGAACAAGCGCCGTTTTTATGGCTGCAATCGGTGGATGAACCCGACCTGGCGTTCGTGATCGTCGATCCTTTCCTCTTTTTCCCCGGATACGAAGTCCAAGTCAAACCACAGGAATTGTCCTCTGTTCAAGTGGAAGACATTGCCAAAGCGAAAATTTTAACGATCGTCACCATTCCCCCTAATCCTATGGAGTTGACCGCCAATCTGCGCGGCCCCTTGGTTTTCAACGTGGAAGCGAAATTGGCCAAACAATTGGTGTTGATCGACGACCGCTACAACACCAAACATTCCTTATTGAAGGATATTCCACCTTATCTGGCATCTCCCCCGGAAAAAAAGTCCGGCGAAAAAATAAATAGAAACCATGGAAACGAGAAGAACGATCGTTCGACGAGCGATGAACATTCGCCAAAGGAAGCCGGAATTGCAGGGGATTAAAGCTATCCGATTCGGGCATTGGAGGCCCATATGCTGGTTCTAAGCCGCAAGAGAGACGAAAGCATCATTATCGGCGATGACGTCGTCATCACGGTAGTGGATATCAAGGGAGAACAAGTGAAGATCGGCGTCACGGCTCCCAAAAGCGTCTCTATTCATCGCAAAGAAGTCTACGAAGCCATTCAGAAAGAAAACCTCGCCGCCGCCAAAGCCGAGGTTCAAAATCTGAGCGGTTTGGTCAAAGTTCTGCAAAAAAAACAATCGCAACCCGCCTCTTGATATCCAGCGCTTCGCACGGAAATTTCCTCTCGCTTCTCGCGAACATATAAATTCTTCTTGTAGTTTCCTCTTTTTTCCCGCTTGCGGCAGCTCATCGAAAATAAATACGAAGCAAATAAAAAAAGAACATTATTTTTTTATTCTTATTTTGGTATGATTCAGGTCGTTCTTCGAAAATTGGCCTTGAATCATCCTTGCGCAACCAGATTAATCCTCATTGAAAAGGAGGCGTTAACGGATGGAATCAACCATCTTTCTCTGACGAGCTTCTTTCCCAAGAATTGGGAAAGCCGCTGGCGAAAGGGAATCGCTCCTTTCCTCATTAATTCATCGCGCGCCTTTCGTCGATTGATACTCTATTCAAGCGGTTTGGGATCGGCGTGGAGAATTTTTCCGAAAATCTCTACGCTCTTGTTCTCTCCAATGGGGAGAAAAATTGGATTGCGCACTTGTTTTCGCAATCCAAATAAGAATCGTAAACCTACTGCGCACTATACAAATTTTCAATGAAACAAAGGAGAAAATAACTATGTTGAATTGTCTCAAAAGAAAAGGTCTTATTATCCTGGCCTTGCTTCTCTGCGCGGCCAGCGCTCCGGCCCAGACGGTGTTGTTCGAAGAAACATTCGACGCCATCGCGCGCGAAGGCCGTCCGGCGGGATGGGAGTATACGCCAGGCTGGTTCCATACGTTGCAGCCGCAGCCGACAGGCGACAGCGTCCATCAATGGGGAATTCCCGAAAGTACGGCCTGGGCGCAAACCGGCAATCCGGAAGTCGACTGGCAAGTCACCGAGGTTAAACGCTTTTCGATTTACGATTCCGACCGGGGAACTGACGGCCTCCGCGATTATTGGTGCAAGTACGCCCTGGATGCGGAGGGGGAGCCGATTCCCGAAGCCCCGGTTTCGGCCATCATGCCAGGAACCGATAAGTTCGTATGGACCGCACCCGAAGCCAACGCCCCTGTCTCCCGCACGCGGGCTGGAGGGAGCACCGCTCCCTGGGTCAACGAATATCCCTACCCCAATTTCGGCTCCGATCCTGTAACCGGCAAGATTGACGAGAACGCAAAAGTATTGGTCTCCGACAGCGACGAATACGGCGGAGTCAATTACAATGCGGCAATTATCACTCCCGCCGTCGATTTGAAGGGATCGAAATACGCCCGGGTTTCCTACAAATATCAGGTCGAACAAAACCAGGACAGCGAATGCGCCGCCTACGTTCAACTGGATAACGGTCCCTGGCAAACCTTGCAGCGCTTCAGCATGCACTATCATGGCGACGATTACAACTATCTTGGAGAACCGTCCTTTGTCGTGAAGACCGATGGAGCGAAAACTCTCCGCTGCTTATGGTACCAACAGGGCAATTTTTCCTGGTATTTGTGCATGGACGATTTTAAAGTAACCGGCTACGACGCAGAACCCGCCGACGGTCCCGCCAAACCCCAAGCGGTTTCGCCCGTGGGACCGATCGCTTCCGGCGAGGATGTTGTTTTAAAAGCCAGCGCCTATACCGGCGCCGCCGCTCACGCCTTTACTCAATGGCAGATTCGGGACAATGCGGGAACTTACGGCCAGCTCGTCGACTACACGGATCACTCGTTCAGCGAACTGTATCCCGTCGTCGATACCGGCATTCAACCCAATCATTATTCCAACGGCGCCTACGTTTGGCGCGAAGGCGGCGTTTGGAGCGGCGCATTGCTGCGCGATCGGCCCAATCCAGCCGCTCAACTTTCCGTACCCACTGGCGACGGATTCGGCGAGAAGACGGAACAGTTGATCCCGGCGAATATGCTGCGTCCCGGCATCAAGTATTATTGGCGGGTTCGTTACTGGGACGTTAATCTCTTGTCTTCGCCTTGGTCTGACGAACAGACTTTTACGGTGCGCGCCATTCCCGGCAAATCGTTGTTCGCTGAGAATTTCGACGGCATCCAGGATCCCGACGTGAAAGATCCAGCGGATACGATTCCCGCAGGTTGGAACGGCCTCTTTGGCTTCCAAGGTTGGGATGTGGCTTCTCTTGGCGTTTATCAGCTTTTCTACAACAATCCGGAACAGGCTTATAAGATCGCTAATAAAGCCGTGGAGCCGGGACTTTCGGCGGCCAATTCGACCGAACCGGACGGCCGCGGCCATCATGGCCGATTCCGCGGCAACGTCATGGTTTCGGAAAGCGGATCTTTTAATGACCTCACGACTCCCGAAATCAACAACAGCGCCAGCACGCAACCGCTTTATTTGTTGTTCGACGTTTCCGTCCGCACCGGCAACGATAATGTCGCTTTCGCCGTAGACTTAAAGGATGCCGCCGGCGCCACTTCTACGATTTACGAATTCAGCAATGTCAGCGCCGATTACGCGGACAGCGTTATGAAGGGACGCACCAACTCCGTTGTTTATTGCCTCTCTCCAGCGATTAAAGTGGACGCCGCCGCCGGAAAGAGAGTGCGCTTCGTCTTTTACAGCTCGGCGCAGGATGGCGGCGACGAATGGGTCGCTCTCGATAACGTGGAAGTCGTTCAATACGATCCGGCGGCTCCCGTCGGAGATTGGGAATTGTTCTAAATCAAGATGGCGCCCAAACCGCGTTGGTTGTTCATAACAAGGCGGGAACGTTTATCGCTCCCGCCTTTTTTTACGCCCTGCGCCAATCGCCTGCGCATATGCCGCTTCTCCTTTGCGCGCGGAAAGTATATCTTGGCTAAGCAATCTATCTCTTTCGGCTGCATGCTTAGTAACTCATGTTACGCATCCTGGGAGCGCGGGCGTCTCGCCCGCAGTTTGGAGACACAGTTCCAATGCAGCGCATAGGTTTTATTTTTTGTTGCGTTTTCGAATCACGAATATCACGGATTTTTTGGGATTTCACGGAAGAATCCTTTTTATGGCGTGATCCAAATGCTTATTTGATTTTTGATTTTTTTCGTGTTATTCATTATTCTTTCGAGTTTTCGTGATTCAATCGACGATCCTAATATTGCCTTAAAGTTTTTCTTCGCGCGTAACATGAGTTAGTAAAGGATAGGCTTATTAATAGGAGCATCGCAACTATGCCATTAAATTTTTCCCCCATCCAGACCCAATACCGCCGCATCGCATCGCCGATTCCCGTCCCTGAAAGCGAGGCATTTTTTTCCGAATTGGCGAAATACGAACCGCGCTCAATGGGCGGGCAGCCGCCGGTCGTCTGGGACCGCGCGGAGGGCTTTCAAGTCTGGGACGCTTACGGCAACCAATGGATCGATTTTTCCAGCGGCGTTCTCGTAACCAACGCCGGACATGGGCGCAAAGAGATGAGGGAAGCCTTGCATGAACAAATCGACCACGGCCTGCTGCATAGTTATTGTTTTTTGAATAAGCCCCGCTTCGAACTGGCGAAAAAACTATCGTCGCTGGCGCCGCCGCCTTTGGAAAAAGTATTTCTCCTGACGACAGGTTCGGAAGCGGTGGAATGCGCCGTCAAATTAGCGAGGACCTACGGCAAACGCTGTTTTGGCGATTCGAAAATCACTGTCGTCGGATTCGTGAACGATTTCCACGGACGCACGCTCGGTTCGCAAATGGCGGGGGGATTCCAAGCGCAAAAGGAATGGATCGTCAACCTGGATCCCAATATGGCGCAAGTTCCCTACCCCGACGGATTCCGCACGAAAGACGTTTCGTTCGATCTGTTTTTGCGTTCGCTGCAGGAGAAAGGCGTAACCGGCGCGGCAACGGCGGCGGTTCTGGTGGAAACTTATCCCGGCGCCAGCGCCGCGTTCATGCCGGTGGAGTACGCCCATAAATTGCGCGCCTGGTGCGACGAACATGAGGCGCTGTTGATCTTCGACGAAGTGCAGGCGGGATTCGGACGCTGCGGACGCTGGTTCGGCTTCGAGCATTACGGCGTAAGCGCCGACTTGGTCTGCTGCGGCAAAGGCGTCAGCAGCGGGCTGCCGCTGTCGGCCGTGATCGGACGGGCGGATATCATGGACATGTACGGCCCCGGCGAGATGACCAGCACCCATTCCGGCAATCCTCTCTGTTGCGCGGCGGCCCTGGCCAGCATCGGCATTATCGAACGGGAAGGATTGCTGGAAAACGCGGCGCAACTGGAGAAACCGCTTTTGCAACGCTCGCGCGAAATCATGGCGGCGTCCCAAGACCATATCGGAGCCGTGGACGGCAAGGGGCTGGTCGCGGCGCTGCAATTCGTCATCCCCGGCGGAACGGAACCGGACAAGGAATTGGCCAAACGCGTCGTCTGGCGCTGCGTGGAAAAAGGACTCTTGCTGTTCGCTCCTGTGGGCGTCGGCGGCGGAACCATCAAAGTCAATCCGCCCCTGTGCATCTCGGAAGAGGCGCTGCTGGAAGGCCTGGACGTTTTGGAAGAATGCGTCAGAACGGAAATTGAAGCCATGACCCCAATTCCAATAAAGATTAACGCATAGAATTCCCTCGCCCTCTGGGAAAGGATACGGGTGAGGAATTTTGTTACATTAACCTCCTGTGGAAAAAAAAGCAAAAAAAGGGGCGAGCGCCGCGAGACGCCCACCCAGAGACAAGGGAGTCAATCCTTGTTATGAACCAGCCAACGGAGTTTTGGCTGGCGGAGGCTCAGGTTCGGGCAGTTAACTTCCAATCAAATCCGTTTCTATAAATTCGCTTAACCAAAGGTTTCTCCCTCTCCCTCCGTTTTGGCGGATGGAAGATGCGCGGAAGAGATCCGTTTCCTTCATAACCTCAACGCAGCCCAACGCGGCGCTCGCCGACGGCGGCTCAGCGTTCTTTCTTCAGGTTGCTGAAGATGGATTTCCCCAGCGGCGGCAGTCCCTTATTGCCATTATCCGACTGAGAGCGCGACGCCATCGCCGCCGTTTCGGTCCGTTCCCCGGCGAAAGCCAGTTCCCGAACTTCTTCCTCTTCGCCGTCGAAGGTCTCGCTCAATCCTTTCTTAGCGACGTAAGGCAAGGGGGTTTTAAGCGTCTTCTGACGGTCCTGCACGCTGGGCCGCTCCTCTTCCCGCCGCTTGTCGAATTCGTTGCGGCGGGTGTGAGCGGAGCCGGTGGCCAGGATCGTAACCTTCATCTCGTCCTTCATTTCGGGATCGATGACGACGCCGAAGATGACGTTGGCGTCGCCGTCGGCTTTGTCGCGGACGTGGCGCGTGATGGCCTTATCGAGTTCGAGCAATTTGACATCCGTCCCCGACGTGATATTGATTAGAATGCCTTTGGCGCCTTCGATCACCTGCTCCTCCATGAGGGGGCTGCTGGAGGCTTGCTTGAAGGCCTCTTCGGCGCGGTTCGGTCCCTGGCCGTAGCCCACGCCCATCACGGTGCCGCCGGAGTTGTCCATAATGGCCTTGATATCGGCGAAATCGAGGTTGATCAGGCCGGGGCGCGTAATCAAATCGGCGATGGACTGGACGCATTGCTTAAGGACGTTGTCCGAGACCTTGAAGGCGTCGATAAGGGTGGTGTTTTCGTCGACGACGTTGATGAGCCGCTGGTTGGGCACGGTGATAAGCGTGTCGACTTTCTTGCGCAGAATCTGCTGCCCTTTTTCGGCGTGTCCCCGGCGGACGGAGCCTTCGAAATCGAAAGGCTTGGTGGTGATCGCCACGGAGAGCGCGCCGATTTCCTTGATGATGTCGGCGATGACGGAAGAAGCGCCCGTGCCGGTGCCGCCGCCTAGACCGGCGGTGATGAAGACGAGGTCCGCGCCCCCGAGTTCCTGGCGGATCAAGTCGCGGTCTTCATTGGCCGCCTGTTCGCCCAGCAAGGGATTGGCGCCGGTGCCAAGTCCCTTGGTGACGCTTTTTCCGATGTGAATCTTGCGGGGAGTGCGGGCGCGCTGCAAGGCTTGGACGTCGGTATTCACGACGATGAATTCCACGCCGTCCAACGAGCCGTCGCCCATCGTATCGACGGCATTGCTGCCTCCGCCTCCGACTCCCACGACCGTAATCCGGGGGCCATTGCCCTGCTCCGGGCGCACGTCTTCGGCCAGTTCGATCATCTCTCTTCTCCTTTGCTCCATATTGGCGCGGCCGCGATCGCGGCCGTAATCTTGATCCGATGCGAGTTCGATGCCCATTTTCCTGTCCTCCGGTCTCTTTCTTTTATATCCATCTTATCGGACCGAATTTTGGCTCGGCCCTAAAACGTTTCCTGAATCCACTGAAACAATCTCCGCATGACGCGCTTCATCCCCGTGCCGTAAACGGCGATGCGCGCGTCCCGCCGATCGAAGGCGTAATGCAAAAGGCCGACGGCGGCGGAATAGCCGGGGCTGGAGACGATCTCTTCGTAGCCAACTACGCCGTTGGGATAGCCGATATGCGCCTCTTTTTGCGCCAGGCTTTGCGTCTTCTCGCGCATTCCGTCCATCAGCGAAGCGCCGCCGGTCAATACGATGCCTCCAAACAAAACGCCCAACAAATCCCTCGCCCGCAGGGAGCGGATGACCTCTTCTAAAATCTGCTCCACGCGCGCTTCGATGACCTCGCAGAGCCTGCGCCGCTTGACGACGATGGTGCGCCGGTTTTTAAAGCGGACGATTTCCAGCAGTTCGTCCGGATCGATGGCTTCCGACCACGCCGAGCCGGAATATTTCTTCAAGTTCTCCGCATTGTCCACGGGCGTCTGGAAATAATGGTTGATATCGCGGGTGATATCCTCGCCGCCCACATTAATGATTTCGCTATGGAGGATTCCGCCTTCGTAAAAAACGAGAACGGAAGTCGTCGATCCGCCGATGTCGATCAAAGCCACGCCGGTATCCTTCTCCTCCTGCGTCAAGACGGATAGGCTGGAAGCGATGGGCTGGCAGGCGATCGATTCCACCAGGAAACCCGCTTTTTGCACGCAGCGCTTCAAGTTTTTCAATATCGTCTGGCGTCCGGTAATAAGATGGACGTCCACTTCGAGCACGCTGCCCTCCATTCCCAATGGATCGCGGATGTAGGGCGTCTCATCCAGGCGAAACCATCGCGGGACGGGATGAATCACTTCGTAATCTTTGGGCACGGAGCGTTCGATAGCCGCCTGCAGGCTTTGTTCGATGTCGCGTTGATTGACGGTGCGTCCGTGGCGCGACAAGACGACGGAGCCGGTCGTGTTCTGGCTTTGAATGAAAGTTCCCGAAACGCCGACGGCGGCGCAACGGATTTCCACCCCGGGAACATGGCTCAATGCCTTCCGGCAAGCGCTGGATATGGAAGCGACGATCTCTTCCAAATCCACGATGCCGGTGGCGGAAAATCCATTGCACGATTGCAGCCCCAGGCCCAACAATTCGATCACCTTGCGTTCGTTTCTCCGGGCCGCGATGGCGCATACCTTGGTCGAACCGATGTCAATGGCGAGTATATGGTTTCCGTCGTTCCAAATCGTCATCCGTTTCGCCGCTCTATTCCTGTAAGATAGCGGCCGTCCGGCTGGTACAGCCGCTTCCACTGCAACCCCTCGCTTTCGTCGAATCGCACGGCAAACCCTTTTTCGGGAAAACGGGCGTCCACGTATATCGCCCGCAGGTTTTCCTTGGTCAACGCTTTCCAAAAAGCAGATATTTTCTTATCCAAATCGGGGGAAAGCAAATCCCGCAGCACCATTACCCCAATGCGGCGGCGGGGATGAAGAACGAAGTTTTCGTCCTCTCGCCATTCCGCTTCGGCGATTTCGGCGAAAAATTCCTGAGCGCCCCCATGAAGCTGCTTCAGAAATCGAAGCCCCCCGCGAATTTGCAGATCGTTTAATTGCTCTCCAATGGCGAACGTCTTAGGAATGCGGCCGCTCAGGAGCGGCGAAGAGAGAACCAGCCGGATATCCGCCTGCTGCTCCGTCAACGTCTTCCGGTTATAGGAACGGTCGAAGCAGGGCGGAAGAATAAAACCATCTTCATCTACGCCGTGAAGCAATCCCGTCTCGGCGTTCAAGAGAAAAGCGACGGGATAGCGTTCTTCGATAACGATATGAATCCGCTTGGGAGGAACGCGCTGCACGCTGACGCGGCGGATGGCGGGATGATTCTCGAGGCGCCGCCCCAACGTTTCCATATCCACCAGCCATATGTTGGCGCCCGGAGCAATGCCCGCCTGGGCGATGATTTCCGCCTCGCCGACCCGCTCGTTGCCTTCGATCGTTATCTGCTGCACGGTGAAATCGGAGGAATCGAAAAAATAACAGGCGAGATCGAACGCAATCAAAATCAATCCCGCCAGCGTCGCGCCCAAGAGGACCACGCGGCAAAGATAGCGGATCAATCCAGCGAACGAATCCGCAAGGCGGGCGAAGAAGTTCTTCATGGCTGCGCTGCCTCCTTCGCCTTAAGAATTTTCAGAAAATGCTCGCCTGCTTTCCAAACGTCGCCCGCTCCCATGGTCGTTACTGCGTCGCCCGCCCCGCATGAATCCTCCAGAAAAGCGGGGATTTCTTCCAAACGGGGAATGTAAACGGCTTGAACGCCGCTGCGGCGGACCGGAGCCAGCAGCAGCTCGCCGCTGACGCCGGGACGCGGCTCTTCCCGTGCGGGATAGATATCGGTTAAAACCAGCAAATCGAGTCCCGCAAAAGCCCGCCCGAATTCCTCCAGCAAACTCAATGTGCGGGAATAGAGATGCGGTTGAAATACGCCAATCAACCTTCCCTTATAGCGTTCGCGCAGGGCTTCGATGGCGGCGCGGATTTCGTTGGGATGATGGGCGTAGTCGTCTAAAACGGCGATTCCCTTCGCTTCGCCTTTGCGTTCCAACCGGCGTTGGACGCCTTCGAACGTCTCCAGCGAGCGCGCCAAATCCCCGTATGGAATTCCCAGCGCTTCCCCCGCTGCGATGACAGCCAGGGCGTTGTGGGCGGCGCTGCGGCCGTTCAGGCGCAATTTCAATTCCGCCGCGCGGCGGCCTTTGACGATTGCCCCGCATTGCAAACCTTCCCGGCCCGCAACGTAGT
The DNA here is from genome assembly GCA_040755155.1 of Candidatus Omnitrophota bacterium. Classification (NCBI taxonomy): domain Bacteria; kingdom Pseudomonadati; phylum Candidatus Omnitrophota; species Candidatus Omnitrophota bacterium. Next base: position 14,774 of record JBFMBP010000085.1, read on the forward strand.
CTACGCCGCGCACGTCGGCATCTTCCGCAAAGCCGTAGGTCGCAGTTTTATATTTCCCGGCTCTCAACGCCCGCGAATAGGGGCAATCGGCGGAACGAAGAATCCAGCCGTCCGGCTTGACGCCATTTAAAAAGAGGTGGAAACCTTCGACGATTTCTTCCATATTTTTATAGAAATCCAAATGATCGGCGTCGATGTTGTTCACTATGGCGATATCGGGATGAAGATGCGTAAACGAACCGTCGCTCTCGTCTCCTTCCGCTGCGGCCCATTCTCCATTGCCCAAACGGACATTGCCGCCAAACGCGGGAACGGAGCCGCCGATGAAAGCCGTAGGATCGAGTCCAAGTTCCGTCAGGGCGTGGACGAACATCGACGTGGTCGTAGTCTTGCCATGGGCGCCCGTAACGACTATGGAACGCCATCGTTCCAGCAAAACGCCCAGCATCTTCGCGCGCGGCCATATGGGAATCCCGCGTTCGCGAGCCGCTGCGATTTCCGGATTCGATTCCTTAACCGCCGAAGAAACTACCAGGAGAGAAGCGCCTTCCACATTTTTTGCTTGGTGTCGATGGCGGATAACGGCGCCCAGCGCTTCCAGGCGGGCGGTTAACTCGTTGGACGCGGGATCGGAACCGGTGATTTTATGGCCGCGCCGGAGCAGTTCGGGAACAAGGGCGCTTACGCCCACGCCGCCGATCCCAAGGAGGTGGATATGATTGAATGGTTGGAGAACGTTAGCTTCGTTCATATCCATCAAGCCTCAAGCCAACGGAGTATTTCCTCCGCGATCCGGTCCGCTGCATCGTCCCGAGCCAATTCCAAAGCGCGGGCGCTCATCGTCTTTCGTTTTTCTTCATCTCGAAGCAGCCCCGCCAAGGCTTCGCTTAACGCTTCCGTTGTGAGTTCGTTTTCCGGGATCAATCGCGCTGCTCCCCGCTGCGCGAAAACTTCGGCGTTCTTTTGCTGGTGGTTTTCGCTGGCGAATGGATAAGGAACGAGAATCGACGGCCGGCCCCATAAGGCGATCTCCGCCAACGAGCCGGAACCGGCGCGGCTGACGACGATATCGGCGGCGGCGTAAGCTTCTGGCATATCGTGAATGAAAGGAACCAACTCGGCCCGCTGGGGAGCGCCGAGAGTTTGCGCCCATTCGTAATTGCGTTCGCCGGCCTGAACCACGGCGCGATAGGGCAGATTTGCTTCATCCAATCGTTTCAGGGCTTCAAGGCCGGTTTCCACCAATTTACGCGCGCCTTGGCTGCCGCCTATAACGAGGATTCCGGGACATTCCTTCGCGGCGACGGACGCTTGGCGGCGGCGTTCGATCAATTCGCGGCGCAAGGGAAATCCCGTCCATTCGCACGCCGTATCCTTCAGCCATTTCTTCGTCTCTTCATACGTTATAAAAACGGAAGCGCACCAAGGCGCCATGATCCGATTCACCAGGCCGGGAATCGTGTTCTGCTCGTGCATCGTCACCCGCCAGCCCAGTATTTTTCCCGCTACCATAGCCGGGGCGGAAACATAGCCGCCGACGCCGAAGACCACGCCTTTGGGATAACGCTTCATCATCCTTAGGCAGCGCCACAGTCCCCCCGCTGCGTAGGCGAGGGAACGAAGGTTCGTCAAGGAAATCCGGCGCTGCAAACCTTCCAATTTCAATCCCACGAAATCGATTCCTTTTTTTTCCACTTCGGCGCGGTCTTTTTCCGCCTCCCGCCCGATGAAGAGAATTCCGATCACCGGTCTTTTTCTCCGAAGCGCTTGGGCTACGGCGATGGCGGGATAGAGATGGCCGCCGGTCCCGCCGCCCGTAACGACGACCGTCCCGCCGCGCCTCTCTTCCGATGCACGATTCGCCGCCGTCATAATGCCTTGTCCTTTACGGCGGCGCTCTTAAGCTATGGCTCGCGCGCGGCGCCGGGGTTTTTCCAATTCCTCGTCGAAAGCGTCCTTCGCCACGCTCATCAACAAGCCCATCAGCGACATGCTCACCAAAAGAGACGAGCCGCCATACGAGATGAAGGGAAGAGCGATTCCCGTCGTGGGAATGCTTCCCGTAACTACGGCGACGTTGAGCGCGGCTTGAACGCCGATGGCCGTCGTACATCCCACAGCCAACAAGGATCCAAAAGGATTCCGGCAGCGGAGGGCGATGCCGTACCCAATCCATATAAGCAACAAGAAAGCGATCAAGACGAGCGAACACTTCATAAAACCCAATTCTTCGCCCATCGTGGAAAAGATAAAATCGGTTTCGGAAAAAGGAGTCTGGACGTTGCTCTCGCCCAATCCCTTGCCCCATAAGCCGCCATGAGCAAAGCCGATAAGCGATTGCCAAACCTGGTAGTATTTGTCCGATTTGTGTTCTTCGGGATGGAGAAAAGCCAGAATGCGCTTGAAAAGAACGGGCTTCGCATAAATGGCGGCGGCGATGCCCGTCGTCATCGCCGCAAATACCGGCGCAAGATGCAATAACCTCCCCCCCGCCACAAACCAGATCGTCAGCGCAATCAGTCCGATGAAAAAAGTCGCGCTATGCGCCGGTTCCAATAAAATCAACGCCAAAGCGATCCCCACGAAAAGCATGGGATAGAGAACGCCATTGATGAAAGAGGCCAAACGCTCGCGCCGGTCCGCCCACACGGAGGATAGATAAATGATGATGGATATCTTGGCGAGCTCGGAAGGCTGGATTTTTTGTCCCGCAATGGGAATCCAACGCCGGGCGCCGTTCACTTCGGGAAAGAGAAAAACCATGCCCAGCATAATTATAGTAACAAGCATCAACGGGCGAGAGTAGCGCTCCCAAACGTTGTAATCCGTACTGGAAAAGAAGCGAAGCGCCGCCAATCCCAGGCTGAACCATATCAATTGCTTCCCCATGTTCTCATAGACGTTGCTGTCCAGACTCGTGGAGAAGGCGCTTTGGCTGCAGCTGAGAACCATGATGACGCCGAGCAGGATCAAACCCACGGTCAGCGCCAACAACGTCCCATTAATGAAAGAACTGGTTTTTCTCATTCCTTATACTCTTTCACCGCTTGTTTGAATCGCTCGCCCCGCTCGGCGTAGTTTTTGAACATGTCCCAACTGGCGCAGGCGGGAGAGAGAAGCAAACTTTCGCCCGGCCGCCCGTCCCGCAAAGCGTGATGGACGGCCTCTTCCAGCGTCTTTTCCAAATGGACTTGCGTAATCGTTTCCCACGCGCGCGCGAAGGCTTCGGCGGCTTCGCCGATGAGATAGACGGCGATGACTTTTTCCCGTATTAACGACAGAAGCGGATCCAGCGAATCGCCCTTGGCGCGGCCTCCGGCGATAAGCCGGATCGGCGGCGGAAGCGATCGCAGGGCAGCTTCCACCGCATGAACATTAGTGGCTTTGGAATCGTCGTAGCAGCGGATTCCCTTGACCTCGCCGGCGAATTCCAACCGGTGAGGCAAGGGTTGAAACGAATCCAAAGCGCGTAACGCCTCCAGCAGCGGCGCTCCGAACGAAACCGCCATGCCCGCGGCGGCCAGAGCGTTCAAAACATGCTGAGGCAATTGTTTGGCAAAAGAGGGCCAGGATTGGCGCTCCTCTTTCGAACCGTCGCGGAGGATTGCTTCGCCATTCGAGTAGAAGACGCCGTCAGGTCCCAACACATCCACGGCGAAAGTTCTTCTTCTCGATGGCGCCCACTCCGGACAGTCGCCCTCAACTCTGGGACCCATCCACAACGCCCCATCAGGCGCCTGATTCATCGCAATGCGAAATTTCGTTTCATAGTACTGGCGCAGCGACGCATAGCGGTCCAGATGATCGGGCGCCAGGTTGGTTATGACCGCCGCCTGCGCCCGGAACTGCTCGAAGGTCTCGCACTGAAAACTGCTGACCTCCAACACCAGCGGATCGCCGCATTCCCGCACGCCCTCGACGGCAACCTGAGCAACGGGCCGCCCAACATTGCCCGCCGCTTCAGCGCGATAGCCGCATCGGTTGAGAATATGCTCGATCATGTTCGTCACGGTCGTTTTGCCATTCGTCCCGGTTACGGCGAGAATAGGGCGATTCAAAAATCGGCAGGCTAATTCCATCTCGCCAAGCAGAGGAATATCCGCTTGCTTCAACCAGGAATAGAAAGCGCCGAAAGGCGGAACGCCGGGACTGATAACGCAAAAGTCCACTCCATGCATCGGCTTCAACGCGTCGAAATGAAATCGCACGCCGCGCGGCTCCCATTGTCGCCGCAACGCCGCCTGTTTGGCGCGGTCGTTATCGTGAGCCAGAACCTTCGCGCCTTCCCGCAGCAGCAATTCCGTCGCCCACTGGCCGCTGTCGCCCATGCCGACGACCAGCGCGCAAAGCCCCGCCAATCGGGGCGCGGGACGAGTGAGACGAGAGCGGATTTCATTTTCAACCATGATCGTCATCGCTTTTTTTTCCCATTGACTGGCGCTACCGCAGTTTCAGCGTCGCCAATCCGATAAAGGCGAACACCGCCGCTAAAATCCAAAACCGGACCACGATCGTGGTCTCGGACCAACCCTTCATTTCGTAATGATGATGCAGCGGCGCCATAAGAAAGATGCGCTTGCCCCCCCGCCAACGATACGACGCCACCTGCAGAATGACCGATAGCGATTCCAAAACGAAAACGCCGCCCACGATGAAAAGCAACAACTCTTGCTTGATCAAAACGGCGATCGTTCCCAACGCCCCGCCAATGGCCAAGGAGCCGGTGTCGCCCATAAAAACCTGGGCGGGATGGGCGTTAAACCACAAGAACGCCATGGAAGCGCCCGCCATCGCCATGACGAAAACCGTGATCTCTCCCGCTTTGGGAACGTAGAGAATATCGAGATAAGCGCTGGTATCGATGCGTCCCACGATGTACGTCAAAACGGCGAAAGCCAGCGAAGAGATGATGGTGCAGCCGCTGGCGAGGCCGTCGAGTCCATCCGTCAAATTCACGGCGTTGGACGATCCGGTAATCACCAGCGCCACGAAGGGAATATAGAAAATCCCCAATGGAATAAAGGCGTTTTTGAAAAAGGGCAGCGGGATGTCGTACGGTTTTTCATGGATGAGAGGATGGCAATAGTAAAGCAGCAAGCCCAACGTTAAGCCGATCGTCAATTGCACGATCATTTTTTGCCGCGCCTGCACGCCATGATATTTTTTCTGTTTCAATTTCGTATAATCGTCCAGAAAGCCAAGCGCGCCCAATGCCAGCGTAACGATGAGACACGTCCAAACCAACTCGTTGCCGAGATTGCCCCAAAGGAGAATGGAAAAAACGATCGATGCCAGAATCAGCGTTCCGCCCATCGTGGGCGTTCCCGCCTTGCCTTTATGGCGTTCGTAAAGGTCTTTGATGTTCTCGCCGCGAATCGTCTGTCCGATCTTCATCCGCTGCAGCCAGGCGATGAAATAGGGGCCGATGAAGACGCCGACAATCAACGCCGTCACCGCCGCCATCGCGGAGCGGAAGGAGATATAGCGCAGCACGTTCAACACGCCGAGCCATTCCGGATATCTTTCCGACAAAGGAAATAGAAAATACAATGCCATGCCCCTACGCTCCTTTCCCTGCTTCCAGCAGACATTGCCGGGCCGCTTCCCGGTCGTCGAAGGGATGCTTCACTCGCCCGATCAGTTGATAGGTCTCATGGCCCTTGCCCGCAAGAAGGAGGATGTCCCCCGTTTGCAATTTCGCTACTGCCGCCGCTATCGCCTCGCGGCGGTTGGGAACAATGATATAGCGATCCCTGGCCCAGGCCATTCCTTTTTCGATATCCTGGATAATCTTCTTTGGATCTTCCGTGCGGGGATTGTCGTCGGTAACGATGACGAAATCGCTGCGGCGCAGGGCGATTTCTCCCATAATGGGCCGTTTGCCCGCATCCCGGTCTCCGCCGCAGCCGAAGAGAGTGACGATTCGTTTATGAGGCAGCGCCGCCAGCGCGGCCAGGCATTTCTCGAGCGCGTCGGGCGTATGGCAATAATCCACAACCACCTGAGCGCCTACGCCGTTGGGGATGGATTGGAGCCGTCCGGGCACGGCGGCCAGAGTTTCGGCGCCCAGGCGGATCGCCTCCGGCGAGACGCCGCAAGCGTAAGCCGCCGCCGCCGCTCCTAGAATATTTTCCACGTTATGCCGTCCAAGCAGCGGCGTATGAATCTCGCATTCTTCGCCGCCGGGAAAGCGCAGGCGGAATCGCACTCCATCCAGCAGCAGGCGCACGTCCAGCGCGCGCACATCGGCCTCGCCATCGATGGCGAAAGTCGTAATCCGGCGCCTAGTCAAGGTTTGTTCGATGCGCCGCCCCGACTCGTCGTCCCGGTTGAGAACGGCAGAGCCATCGGGCTTGAGGTAATCCGTAAATAAGCGCAGTTTGGCGCGCCAGTACTCCTCCATCGTTTTGTGAAAATCGAGATGATCTTGGCTGAGATTGCAAAATATGGCGGCGTCGAATTCGATTTCGTCCACGCGATGCAGCGCCAGGCCGTGCGAGGAAACTTCCATCGCCAGGCGTTTGTTTCCCGCGTCGGCGATGCGGCGCAAGAGTTGCTGCAACTCGTGCGGCAAAGGCGTCGTGTTGGGAGCGTCGATCCGTCCGCCTTTGAAACGGTACTCGATGGTTCCGATAACCGCCGCCTCCTCGCCCGCCGCTTTCCAAATTTGTTCCAAAAGATGCGTGGTCGTGGTTTTGCCGTTGGACCCAGTAACGCCGGTAATGTGAAGTTCTTTGGCGGGATGGCCGTAGAAATTAGCCGCTAGGCGGGGAAGCGCGGCTAAAGTATCGGCGACGCGGATTTGGGGCAGGGAAATCGGTTCGCGCCATTCCTGAACCACGGCGGCCGCCGCGCCCTTCGCCGCCGCTTCGGGAATATAATCATGGCCGTCGAACGCCGCGCCCTTAAGCGCTACGAACAACGAATCCGGCGCCGCCTGCCGCGAATCGCAGACAAGCGCTTTCAATTCCGAGGGAATCGATCCCCTCGTTTCCAAAACGGATACGTTTGCGAACACTACCTTACCCTCAACCATCGTCTCCTCTTAAGAGGAAAATTCATTCTCAACGCGGCGTCTCAAAGGTTGAGATCATTGCAAAACTGCCAAATCATCCTGCAGAGGCCCGCCCTTTTCGGCGAATCGTGAAGAGTCGCCCGCCTCCGCCATATATGTCTATGCGCTCGTACTGCATCGTCAATAAAAAAAATATACAATAAAATGCCGTTAACGTTGAACTACCAATTTCGATTCGGCGGCGACGCCGGAATCGGTCAAGACCGGTTCGCATCGGATAACGCCAACGTCCTGCTTTCCGCCCAATGGCGTTCCTGGAGGAATTTCCTGTTCGACGACTTTTCCCGCTCCCTGAAATGAGGCGCGCAATCCCAAACTCGTCAAGCGCACAACGGCGTCGCGCAGCGGCCACGAAAGCAGATTCGGCATTACGCCCTGGCCGCCGTCCCATGGTTCCGCAGGCGGCGCGGGAAGCACTCGCGTCACGCCGAACGTGTTGGGCGCCGGAATATCCGTCTTCGTCTCCGCATTCGCATGGGGACTCTCCCCGCCCAGAGCCAACAGAGGATCGCTTTTATTGGTTGGCGTAAGCCCCCAATAGGCGATGATCTCTTCCGCGATCGTCTTCCAAACCGGTCCAGCCACATCGCCGCCGTACTTGGCTTTTTTGGGTTCGTCCACCATAACGGCGATAACAACCTGAGGGTCTTCCGCCGGGAAGAATCCAGCGAAAGAAGCGATGCGCATCTTGTAACCGTAGGTTCCGGCTTGGGGATCGTATTTTTGAGCTGTGCCCGATTTGCCCGCGATATGGAAGCCGGGTATGCGGACTTTGCGGCCTGTCCCGTCTTCTATCTCCGTTACGTCCACCATCATCTTGACGATCTCTTCCATGACTTCGCTGGGAACGATGCGGGTGGGCGTTTTCATCGGCTGGGGATAGAAGACGCCGTCCATCCCTTTATAGCCTTTGATGATATGAGGCTTGCGATAAAGGCCGCGATTGGCGATGGCGCCGTAAGCGGCGGCGATGATGAGGGTATTTGTGGAAATTTCCTGTCCGAAAGGAATGGCGCCGAGCGAAGCCGCCGTCCAACCTTCCGGAGTTCGCAGAATGCCGCCGCTTTCGCCGGGTAGTTCGAATGTGGGATATTTGCTGCCATTCTTGAAACCGAAGCGGGTGAGATAATCGTAGAGGATGCGGGCCTGGCCTTTCCAATCGTCCGGCCCGGCGCCGAGACGCGCCGCGATTTTCACCATGCCGATATTGCTGGAATGGACGATGATGTCATGGACGGATAAATTTTCGAAACGATGAATATCGTCGCGGATGGTTTTGCCTCGAAAATAGTAAGAACCATTTTCGCAATAAAAAACCGTATCGGGAGATACGACTTTCTTATCGAGAGCGGCGGCGAGAATGAACGGCTTCAAAACGGATCCAGGCTCGTACACGCCGGTGAGCATCTGATTTTGGCGGATTTCTTCGGGATATTTCGAATACTCGTTGGGATCGAAGGCGGGATAATTCGCCATCGCCAACACTTCCCCGGTCTTGGCGTGCAGCGCGACGGCGTTGGCGTAATTCGCGTCGACTTCCACCACTTTTTTCGCCAATTCCCGTTCGACGACGTATTGAATATAGGAATCGATCGTGAGTGTAACATCCACCCGGCTGGTGATTTTTTTGGTGTAATCTTCATTAGCGAGAAGTTTGCCGCTCTTGTCTTTCTCGCCTTCAACCACTTTTGCGGCGCGAGAAGAGTCCAGAATTTCGTTGCAAACCAGTTCGATGCCCGCCAAGCCATTGTTGTAGGCGTCGGTATAGCCGATAACATGGCCGGCTAAAAACCCTTCGGGATAAAAGCGGATGGATTGGGCCGTAAACGAGATGCCGGGGACATCGGCTTTTTCAAGTTTGTCTTTTATGGATTCTGGAACGTCTCGCTGGATTTCTCTCGCCTTGAACTTAGGCGATTGCAAAGCGGCGATCTGTTTTTCCATCTCCAGCGGACTCATTTTCAAAATAGCGCCCGCTCGTTGAATTGTATCCACCGCCTGGAGCTTCTTTTCCTCTTCCTGCAAGATGGGATCGGTCGCGTTTGTGATCGTCGCCTCATTAGCGACAACGGTGTATTGATAACGGTTTTGCGCCAGCGCCCGGCCATTGCGATCCAGAATCAATCCCCGGCTGGGAGGCAGCCACCCGTTTCTGCCGCTGATGCCGACATACGTGCGGGAATTTTTGCTGACCTCCGTCAGATAGTCGGCCTTGACGATCTGCAGAAAATAGAGACGGCCGATTAGCGCGGCGAATACCATTCCGGCGCCAAGCATCAGAATCCCTATTCTATAGAACGTCGTTTTCTCGCCCTTCACCAGTTTTTCCTCATCTGAATCCTTATAAATTTGCTGCTTTTCCCATCCCTCTCCCAAGATTGGGAGAGGTTAGGTGAGGGTTGATGGCATTAAGTTAATTACCCCTTGCCTTCTCCCAGCAGGAGAGAAACTTGTAAGTTTCATTCTTAAGTAAACTAGACATTATTCCACCAAACTTTGCAGCCAGCTTCGCGTTTCCTTTCGCGTCATATCCCACCCTCGCCGCAGGCCGTCGAAAAATCCTTCTTTTTCCGGAGGCATCGGCAGGTAATCCGAAAATCCGATGCCGCTTCTCAATCCAGGCGCAGCCAATTCGACGGCGGGATTGCGCGGCGGCCCTAGCTGCGGCAATTGTTCTTGAATCAATCCAGCGATGCGCTGGTAACTTTCCAGTTCGCCGATACGGTTGTTGAGCTGGCGAATCTCTTCCAACAGCCGCATCTTCTCGAAATTCTTTTCTGTCATGCGATAGCGGATTTTCTTTTCTTCCAACGAGGCGTGCACGATCAGCGAAATGCAGCCGAAAATGGCGATCACGCAAAAATAACCGATGATTCCCCGCACGTGAGGAACCATCGATCGATAATCGTTCGCAGCCGCCTGATTCATGATTCTTCATCTCCGCATCTTCTTTTTTTAAGTTGAAGAGCCATCCTGGCTCTTTCTTTCTTTGATCAAGAGGCTGGAAGCCTCTTCAACTCAATCGTTCCAAAACGCGAAACTGAGCGCTTCTCGAACGCGGATTGATCTCTTTTTCCGCCGCACAGGGAAGCATAGGCTTCTTGGTCAAAATGGCGCCCTTCGCGGGTGGCTTGGGCGCATATTGCGCCGGACCGAGCGGCTGAACCACTTCGCCGCAATACTGCCGGAAAAGTTCCTTCACGATCCGATGTTCTAATGAGTGATAACTTAAAACCCCAATTCGTCCGTCTGGCCGCAGCCGCTGCAACGCCGCCTCGAGGCCTCTTCGCAACATGCCCAATTCGTCGTTCACGGCGATGCGCAGCGCTTGGAAAACCCTAGTTGCCGGGTGAATGCCTTCTTGATGGCGATAAGAAGGCGGAATCGCTTGCAGAACGATATCCGCCAGCTCCTGCGTCGTCTCGACATTCGCCTTCTCTCTTCGTCTGGCGATCGCCCGCGCAATTTTGCGGGAAAAGCGTTCTTCGCCGTAAATTTTGAATATCCGCGTCAATTCGTCCTCGCTCCAGGAATTGACGGCTTCATAAGCGGATAGCGGCTGACTCTGATCCATACGCATATCCAACGGACCTTCGCGCATGAAACTGAAGCCTCGCCCCGCATCGTCTACTTGTGGAGAGGAAAAGCCGCAATCGAAGAGAAAACGATCCGCTGTCTTTACCCCCTCCTCGTCGAGAACCGCCCCCAATTCATCGAAGCCCCGCTGGCGAAGACGGCAGGAAAAGGGAACGTTCGCAAAACGCTGGCGGCAATAGGCGACGGCGGCGGCGTCGCGGTCGATGCCGATCAGGCAATCGGACGCATCGAAGGCGCAAGCTATGGCGGCGCTATGGCCGCCGTAGCCGATGGTGCAATCGACGAATACCGTTCCATGCCTCCGAGGCCGCAACATCTCCACTACCTCCGTCTCCATCACCGCTCTATGGAGCACGATTTCATCGCCGTTCATTGGATTCATTCCGCCTTGGGCTGGATGGCGGAATGTTCGGCCTCGAAGGCCTCCAGTGTTTTCCGGCCTTGGGCCAGCTGCCATACTTCCGGGAAGCGTTCCGAAAGCGTTACGTCGTCCACGGCTACTTGATCCTTATAATAAGTGCTGTTCCAAACCGTAATTTTGTCCCAATCGCCCAAGACCATGACCTTGCCATCCAGCCGCGCATAGTTCACCATATCGGATGGGATAATGATCCGGCCTTCTTTATCCAGGCTTACTTCGCAAGCGTGAGCGAACATCTGATGGCGAACCGTAAGCCCGATATCCGTATACAATTCGAGACGGCCGATCGTATCCGCAAAGGGAAGCCAATTCTCTTCCGGAAAAATCGCCAATGACCTTTTCACCCAGCGGATGAGTATCAAGGGCGAATTTTCCATTTTGTCGCGAAATTGATGAGGCAGGCCAATGCGGTTTTTAGAATCAATATTCCGCTCGAACGATCCAATTAATTTTTTGACAAAGGGAGAGACTACCGGCTCAGCGCCGGCGGCATTGCCGACCAATGTCCCTACCGTCCTATTCATGATTCGTCAAGATCGCATTCCAGATTTCAAGTCCCACTTTTACTTACTGAATTGGATTTTTTTGGGTTTTTTTGGGACTTATTGGGATACTCTAGCATTTAGAAGCAAAGGGATCAAGTATATTTTATAAAAAAATTGTAAACTTCCTTATATATTGTAAAATATTGAACTTATGTTCAGTAAAATATATTATCTTACCGCAGCAAGGTAATATTGAATCCATAATGGATTCTTTTGGCATTTATTTCCAATTACAGGATTTGGCGGGTGGCAATCCGCTTAGAGTCTGCTTCAAGCAATGGCTTTACTATTTTTTTTGATAATGAAGCGAGAAGATTATGAATTATGCCGGATTGAATGTTTTCGACTTTATCGTCCTGACCAGTTACTTAATTGGAATCACGGCGATTGGCGTCTGGTCGGGACGGATGGTGAAGGATACCGTGGATTTTTTCATGGGGGGACGGCGCTTTCGCAAGACCTACATGATCTTCTTCGCCTTTGGGGCCGGGACGCATTCGGACCAAGCGGTATCGGTAGCGTCGAAAGCCTATACGAATGGATTGTCGGGAATCTGGTATCAATGGTTCTGGCTGTTCAGTACGCCTTTTTATTGGCTGATCGCGCCTCTTTTTCGGCGGATGCGGGCGCTGACGACCGGCGATTATTTCGAATTGCGCTATTCCAAATCCGTCGCCGCGCTTTTCGCGGGCGTAGCCATAACTCAAATCATCGTCAACATCGCCACCATGCTGAAAGGCTGCGGAGCAATGACGACGGCCATTACGGGCGGCGCCGTCAACGAAGCGTTGGCTGTAGGAATCATGACCATGCTCTTCGTCGTTTACGGCATAGCGGGGGGGCTGAACGCCGCCATCGTCACGGATTTCATCCAAGGCTTGCTGACGATCGTTTTTTCTTTCATGGTATTGCCGTTCGCTTTGGATAAAGTCGGCGGAATGGCGGGACTGAAGGCGTCGATTCACGATCCCAACATGTTCGCTCTGGCGGCCCCGGCGGACATCACCGCGTTTTACATCGCCGTCATCGCCCTCAACGGCCTCATCGGAATCGGGACGCAGCCGCACATCATGGGCAATTGCGCCGCCGGACAGACGGAAATGGACGGACGGGTAGGCTTCACCTACGGCAACATGATTAAACGATTATGCACCATCGCCTGGATGCTCACTGGCCTGTGCGCCATCGCCCTCTATCCCGGCCTAACGGCCCAAAGCCAAATCGACCAAACCTACGGCCTCATGGCGAGAGACCTGCTGCCCGCCATCGCGCCGGGACTGTTGGGTCTGTTCCTCGCTTCTATGCTGGCCACGGTGATGTCCTCGTGCGACGCCATGATGATCGCATGTTCGGCGCTCTTCACGGAAAACATCTACCGCCCTTTTCTGGCGCCGGGCAAGAGCCAGCGGCATTACGTTCTCGTGGGCCGCGTCTTCGCGGGGGGATTGGTGGGTGCGGCGGTGCTGTATGCGCTGTATCTGGAGAGCGTCATCACTGGGCTGGAAACGTTTTGGAAAATCCAAGCCATGATGGGGATTCCCTTCTGGGCGGGGCTTTTTTGGAGACGCGCTACGGCGGCGGCGGCGTGGGCGTCCACCCTGATTGCGTTCGCCGTTGCGATCTTCACGGCGAACTTATTGCCGGGAATTTTCGATATGAACCGCTTCGCTGAAGACTATTTACCCGCCTATATGGTTTATAATGGCCAATTCCGGCTGCCCTTCCAGATGCTCGCTTATCTTGCCGCCGGATCGATAACCATGATTTTCGTCAGTTTGTTTACCCAACGAACCGCTTCTGCCAAACTGGACCGGCTTTTCCGTTGCCTGCGCACGCCTATCGTTCCCGGAGAAAGGCCGATGGAACCGTTTTCTCTTCCGGAAAATTCCCAACCGGATAAGACCGTCAAAATCATCCCCCATCCCGATTTCGAATTCGTTTGGCCGAATAGAACGAGTTGGATCGGTTTTCTCGTCGTCTGGGTTTTTGTGGGAATTTTAATTGGAAGCGTCTATTGGATCGCGCAAGGGTAAAAATATTGCTTATGTTAATGGGAAAGATATCGTTCCATCCGGCTGAGATTTGGACGCTGTAACAATTATAATCTCATGAACGTTACTAAAGAACGTAGGGATCGGGTCGCGCTTTGCCGGCTCTCTTTTTGGTTATTTGGCGCCATTTATCGTAAGATGACAAGCGTACTACAATAACCAATTTTCAACGCATTTTATTTTTTAAGAAAGCAGTAGTTCTATGACGATATGGCTATGGATCGGCTTCATTGTATTTGTCCTATTCATGATGGCCCTAGATTTGGGCGTATTGAACCGCAAAGCTCACGCCATTGGAATCAAAGAAGCGCTCGGCTGGACTTCTTTCTGGGTATCGCTGGCGCTGTTGTTCAATGTCGGGATTTACTTTATCTATGAAAATCACTGGTTGGGCATAGGAGAAGGAGCCGGACATGTCTCCGACGGAAAAACGGCGGCGCTTTATTTTTTTACCGCCTATATTGTGGAAGAGTCGCTCAGCCTGGATAACCTATTCGTTTTTACGTTGATTTTCTCCTATTTTCAAATTCCCCCCATGTATCAACATCGGGTTTTGTTTTGGGGCATTTTGGGAGTGTTGATTTTGCGGGGAATCATGATCGCGGCGGGCGTAGTACTCATCCAGCGCTTCGATTGGATCATCTATGTTTTCGGGGCGATTTTGCTTTTCACCGCCTTTAAGATGCTCATCCATCAGCACGACAAGATCAATCCCGAAAAAAATATTCTTTACCGTCTAGCCAAAAAACTGTATCCCATTACTCCGCATTTGGAAGGAAACCATTTTTTCTCGACGCTGAACGGTCGCAGAGCCATTACGCCGATGTTTTTAGTTCTGATTTTGGTGGAGAGCTCCGACGTTCTCTTCGCCGTCGATTCCATTCCCGCCGTTTTCGCCGTCACCAGCGATCCATTCATCGTCTTCACCTCCAACGTTTTCGCCATTTTGGGGCTGCGGTCGCTCTATTTCGCTATCGCCGCCATTCTGAATCGTTTTCGTTATTTGAAGATTTGTCTTGTCATCCTGCTGGCCTACGTCGGAGTGAAAATGCTTCTTTCCCATCACTACCCCATTCCTGCGCATATCTCGTTGATGGTTATCGGCGGCATTCTCGGAACCGGCATTCTCGCCTCCATTCTCGTTTCCAAGCGGGAAGCGAAACAGTTGGAGATTCCCTTCTCCCATGAAAATTAAAGAAGCGATGGAATATACTTGGAAGCCCTTTCGGAAGATCGCTATTCTGATCGCCGGATCGGTAGTCATATTGGTGGGCGTGATTTTACTGTTCACGCCAGGCCCCGCTCTGGTTGTGATTCCTGCGGGCGTGGCCATTCTTAGCATAGAATTCAAATGGGCGAAAAGACTGTTTCGAAAGATCAAATATCTGGCTTACCGGCTCTTGCAGTGGATAAAGCAACGCCTAAGAAAATTCCGCCGCAGCGATTCGAACGCATATAAAAAAGAACAATAACGGATATCATAATGAGACGAATCAAGGCTCTGAGTTGTCAGGGGAGGCAAGGGCCTTTATCGACGAAATTCTTGCCTTAAGGCAAGAAACCGCTTTAAAGGAGAGATAATAATGCCAAACAAAAAAACCAGCAGAAGAACCTTTCTCCAATCCACGGCGAAAACCGCCGGCTTGGCGATGACGGCCTCCCTATGGCCCCGAAAAGCCAACGCAAGAATCATCGGCGCCAACGATAAGATCAACTTGGGAATGATCGGCGTGGGCGGACGCGGCGGGGCATTGGTAGACGAATTTTTAAGACTGGGAGAACGATGCAAGATCGTCGCCGTCTGCGACGTGTGGGAACGGCGCAAAAACGAAGAGGCGCAAAAATGCGACGCGGCGGGGTATACCGATTATCATGAAGTATTGATGCGCTCGGATATAGACGCTGTCGTCGTCGCTACGCCGGATCATTGGCACGCCAAGATTTCCATCGACGCCATGGAAGCGGGCAAAGACGTCTACTGCGAAAAGCCGATGACCAAAACCATTGAAGAAGCCAAAAAGGTTTATGAGGCTAGCGAGAAATTGAAACGCATCATACAAGTGGGCAGCCAATACGCTTCGATGGATATGAATTGGCAGGCGCGCAAAATCATCGAAGAAGGCCGCATCGGCAAACAGGTCTGGTCGCAAGGGACCTACTGCCGCAACTCGCGGGAATGGGAATGGAATTGGCCTATGGACATGAACGCCGGTCCCGACAAAGGCGGCGATGATCATATCGACTGGAAGATGTGGCTCGGCGCCTCGCCGAACGTCGATTACGATCCCGAGCGCTACTTCCGCTTCCGCAAATACTGGGATTATTCCGGCGGCATCGCCACCGATCTCTTCTATCACAAACTCGCCGCTCTCACCGTTTGCAGTGGCGACGAATTTCCCTATCGGGTTACGGGAACCGGCGGCATCTGGGTGCAGAGCGATTCGCGGGAAGTGCCCGACACCTTCTTCACCAATATCGACTATCCCTCCAACCGCTCCGTCATCATGCCCTCGTCCATGGCCAGCAATATAGGCTTGCCTACGATTATCCGCGGCAATTGCGGAACCATCTACTGCGACGATCCCGAACCCAATCACCTGCGCGTGGTCGCCGATGAGCCGTTTGGCGCGGAATTCGAAAAACTGAACGGATCGAAGGAATTCGTCGTCAAGCCGGAGAAGCGTGAAGGCCACCAGGCGAATTTCCTCACCTGCGTCCAAACGCGGGAACAGCCGCATTTAAACGCCCTGCGCGGCTATATCGTCATGGTTCCCATCGCCATGTCGGTGGAAGCCTACCGCCGCAACGAAGTGCTCTTTTTCAACGAAAAAAATCACCGCGTCACTTCAAAGGCGTTTAAGTTAAAATCCTGAATTATACGAACTCCCTCAAATCGCAAGGGGCGGCAAAAAGCCGCCCCTTTTGCATTGAAGAATGAAATGATGGTTGTTTCTCGTTTTTTGCCCATCGAAATTATGCAACGGACGCCAGGGCCGAGGTCAACGGGCGCCAACGGCAAGGTTGTTTCTGCCCTTGCGATATCCTTGCGACTAATCCGGCTTTTTTTCATCATTCATCATTCATCATTCATCATTCCAACAATTGCTCCATTAACTCCTCCACGGAAACCACCGGCTGACGGCAGGCGAAATTACGGCAAACATAAGCAGCGGGCTTGCCATTCAAAGGCGCTTTCCCCTGCGCCGCCGGGGCCAGACGAACAAGTTCCTCCACGGCTTCGGGATAAGCGTAGAGTATGACTTTGTTAGGCAGAAACGAAGCGAAGAGAGATTTTCGGTAGGAATGCAAATCTTCTTTCTTGCCCGCCAGCACGATCTCTCTCGGCGATGAGAGCAGAAAATCGAGAGCGCACAGCATCTGAGGAAAAGCGGAGGGCATACGATTCAAAGCGCCGGAGAATGCGAGCAAACTTTTTTCCGCCCGCTCGCGCAAGCCGCCGTCTCCGGTCATGGCCGCCAAGCGCGCCAGGGCGAGAATGGCGATGGAATTGCCGGAAGGAACGGCGTTGTCCAAAGGATTCTTGCTGCGTACGATTCGGCTTTCCCCATCCTCGGCGGTGAAGAAAAAACCGCCGTCTTTTTCATCCCAAAAACGTTCGATCGTGCGTCGATTCCAAAGCAGCGCTTCCCGCAGCCAGCGCATCGTCCCCGTCGTTTCATAAAGATCGAGCAGAGCGTTGACCAAGAACGAATAATCGCTGAGAAAAGCGGGAGTATGCATCCGTCCGTCTTTATAAACATGAAGCAGGACGCCGTCTCGGACGAGTTTATCCAATAAGAAATCGGCGGCTTTTTCGGAGGCTTGCCGGTATCGCGGTTCATCGAGTACTGCATCCGCCAGGGCGAGAGACGAAATCGTTAATCCATTCCAATCCGCAAGGATTTTTTCGTCTCGTCCCGGCTTGCTTCGCTTCTCCCGGACGGCGAAAAGTTTCTCGCGGGCGTTCCTCAAAGTTTGGGCCAATGGCTCCTGGGGGATGAGCAATAGAGCGGCGATGCTTTTTTCCTCGTCCGCCGCGCAGAGAACGTTGCCGCCATCGATATCACCGATCTCATCGACGCCGTAATAGCGGCAAACGGCGCGAGCGTCCTTGCCGCCCACCGCTTCGGCGATTTGCTGTGGAGTCCATAGGAAGAAAGCCCCTTCCCCGCCCTCGCTGTCGGCGTCCTGGCTGGAATAAAATCCGCCTTCAGGCGCAGCCATTTCGCGTAGGAGGTAATCCAACGTTTCGCGCGCGATCCGTTCGTAATAGGGATTTTGCGTCATCTGATAGGCTTCGAGATAAGTTCGCGCTAATAAAGCGTTGTCATAGAGCATCTTCTCGAAATGGGGAACCAACCAGCGGTCGTCGGTGGAATACCGGTGGAATCCGCCGCCGAGAAGATCGTACATGCCGCCGCAAGCCATTTTATCCAAAGTGAATTTCGCCATGCGCAGCGTCTTTTCCTCGCCCGTACTCCGATAGGCGCGGAGAAGCAGCGATAGGTCCATGCTATGGGGAAATTTGGGGGCGGGGCCGAATCCGCCGTGGCGAGAATCGAAGCGGCGCTTCATCTCTTCGACGGCGGCGTCGATGGGATCGTAACTCAATTCGCCGCTTCCCGGCTTGACGGCGGTCGCTTCTATCAGATGCTGCGCCATTTGCTCAGCGCTTTCCGCCACTCGATCCCGATGCGTTCGATAAGCATTGGCCACGCTGACCAGTACCGATGGGAATCCTGGACGTCCTAACATATCGTTAGGAGGAAAATAGGTTCCGCCGTAAAACGGCTTCAAATCGGGCGTCAAAAAAATGGAAAGTGGCCAGCCGCCGGAGCCGGTGAGCAACTGAACGGCGGTCATGTAAATCTCATCGAGATCGGGACGCTCTTCGCGGTCGACTTTGATGTTGACGAAATTCTCGTTCATGAAATCGGCGATCGGCTCGTTTTCAAAACACTCGCGCTCCATAACATGACACCAATGACAGGCGGAATAGCCGATGCTGAGAAAGATGGGCTTGTCTTCCTCCTGCGCCAAACGCAGCGCCTCTTCGCCCCAAGGACGCCAGTCGACGGGATTGTAGGCGTGCTGCAAGAGATAGGGGCTGGTTTCATTGATTAATCGATTAGCGGCGTACATCGTTCCATCCATTTCCAAAGTATTGCGCGAAATATTAGCGAATGAAAAATTATAAATCGTCCGAGAACGGATAATGATGGAAAAAGAGCGAATTCGTTGACTAGAAAATGAGTAGCGCTATCATCGCAACCATTCTCCTACGATGAATAGCCCTCATTTCTTCTACAGAACTCCGCAAACCGTGAAGGCGGGACAGCGCCAACAGAAGAGAAATAACCTTAAAGGACAACCTGCGCATGGATTGAGCCATTAAGAAGAACGCACTAAAATTGTTTTTATTCGGGGTGTAGCGCAGCCTGGTAGCGCAACTGCTTTGGGAGCAGTGGGTCGCTGGTTCGAATCCAGTCACCCCGACACTCATTCTATTGGATTTCCGTCAATCGCCTTAAGCGCTAGATTTAAAAAAGCTACTCAAAAGCTACTCTCAGAACAAAAAAACACCCCGGTAGAATTATCCTTCCTGGGTTTTTCTTTTTGCGTCCGTCGTGGATAATAAAGGAGAGGTTTCGATTATGAAAACTTACGCTTTTCCCGTCGTTATCGAAGAGGATCGCTTTGAGGATGGACGCAAAGCCTATCATGCTTATTGCAACGCTCTCCAAGGTTGCAGGACGTGGGGGCATACCTACGATGAAGCCCTTACGAATATCCGGGAAGTCATCGAGATATGCATCGCGGATATGCAGGAAACCGGCCAGCCCGTCCCCGTCGATCCTTCTCAGGGCGTCGTCGAATTGGCTTTCCCTTCCGTAGTAGTCAACCTATGACTTGCGCTCCGAAAGAAATAACCGCCCGCCGGTTCGTGAAGTCTCTGGTTGAGGAGGGATTCGTTCTCATCCGAATCAGGGGAAGCCATCGGCGTTATCGCCACCCTTCAGGCCATTGCGTTACCGTCTCTTACCATAATCCCGGCGAATTGTTTCCTATCGGTACGCTCAAAGGGATGATTTACGATGCGGGATGGAAAGAAGAAGACTTGGAGCGTTTGGGATTGTTGTAGAAGCAACATAACGCTCCGGATGCGATATTCCAAAGATCTAAACCGCCCTAGCGCGGAACAGATTTTCTTCCTCTATTTCCGCAAATACATTCTTCAATTTCAACATGGGAGATGATCAACGAAAGCGACGCTTATTAGGCCATTTTCTGGAATGCGTCAAAATGCGGGCGAATCCGAATTCGCCCATCGAAACAGCGGACTGCGTCATCACTGCCTTCCATTTGAACAATATGGCGTAATGGGATTCGATGGGACGACCAGAAAAGTAGGCATTTTTAGGAGATAGGTTATCGCCAGAATTCCCGATCGCTGCTTTTCATAGTCTGCCTCAGTGCGGCGGCTTGCCGGCGCCGGTATACAACTTTGCCGTCTCTAACCCAGGCGTAGATTTTTTCCCGAAATTCCAGCGGCTCTTCTCTTTGCCAACAATCGTCGCATAGGGCGACGCCGTATCGTTGGCATTCTCTTTTTATCGCGCTTGATAATTCGCGTTAGCATCGGTTGCAGACGAACGTATGCAATGGGTGGCGCGCTTCGCGATTGCGGAAGAGCGAGGGGCGCTTCATCATGAAAATCCTTCTGAAAAGAAGGTTTGGGGATAAACCATATTTATATCAACATGGGCTGTCAGTCAGATTTCTTGCTGTCTTGTTTTTTCCTCCTGGAAATCACGATAGGCGGGGAGAAATTGCATTCGATTCGCAGAAAAGGGAATACCTTTTTTTTGGAATCCCTGTTTGATGAATTTTTGGAGAGCGTTCGCTTTGGCGGCGTCGGCGCAGACGAAAGTAATGAGAGTTTGCTTCCCGCTATCTTGGAGATAGGCGATGGCTTTGGCCAATAAATCTACGCGCGTTTTATGATCCGATGTCTCCTTCAAGTTATGATCCGTGGAAAAGTCGTGAGGATTTCATCCCCCTTCCTGGCGGGAAAAACTCCTCTGATGGATATGCAAGGGTTTTATTTGTTGGGACTACAGGCGCCGGAAAAACGACCATTGTCAGGCAGTTATTGGGAACCGATCCTGAATGCGAAAGGTTTCCATCAATTTCAGCCGCAAAAACGACTATATGCGACATTGAAATAGTACTAGATAATGGTCATTTCAAAGCGGTTGTTACGTTTATCCCACGTGAATGTATACGCCAATACATTGCTGAATGCGTTCTTTCATCAGTAATCACAAAATATGAAGGTGCGCCGAAACCGGATGTATTCAGACGCTTTCTTGAACATAGTGAGCAGAGATTTCGATTGAGTTATATCCTTGGAAATCCAATTTTGCTTGAAAAATCCGAAACAGAGGAACTTGAGGATGATGACTCGGAAGCAACTTCAAAATATGAACAAGAAATAAATGAAACCGAACGTAAAAGACGCTTGGATTCATTAAATAAATATTTCGATTCTATCAGTCGACTCACGGATGAATACAAATTAATAATGAAAAATACAGCCCATGAATTAGACATAGTTTTAGAGAAAGCCTCCCCGGAAGACCAAGTTACTATCCAAGAGATTGTTGATGATCATGTAACAATGATGGATGAGTTTCACCGCCTTGTGGACGAAATTATTGACGATGTTGAGTCTCGATTTGATTTGTTGTCAAAAGGAGAAATCGCCAGAGGAAGAGACGGGTGGCCGATCCAATGGACATACGAGGATAAAAATTCAGACCGTTCAGAGTTTATTCGCTTGGTAAATAAATTTTCAAGCAACTATGCTCCAAATTTTGGTTGACTGCTAACGCCTTTAGTAGAAGGCATTCGTGTTGCTGGGCCATTCCGGCCAGAATGGAATGACAATTCTTCACTGAAATTAGCGCTTATGGATGGGCAGGGGATAGGACACATGGCGGATAATACTTCAAGCCTGTCCACAACAATAACGAGCAAATTCGACATCGCCGATGCGATTGTTCTGGTCGACAATGCCGCCCAACCTATGCAAGCAGGACCTTGCGCTGTATTGCATTCTCTTGCGATCAGCGGTCATGAATCTAAATTGATAATAGCTTTCACTCACTTCGATGAGGTAAAGGGAGATAACCTGCGCGGGAATACTGCAAAAAAGGATCATATTATAGGTTCATTTGACCAAGTTGTTAACGATATAAGTAAGAATGTCAGTCGCGAAGCTGTAATACCCCTTAGACATCTCATTCCTGAGCGCTTAGTGTTTTTAGCAAATATCCAAAAAAGGTTACCTGATTCAGCTAAGTTTACAATCGCATAACTCAAGCGATTGCTGAATACAATTGAGTCGTCGATTATTCCTCCTAAACCGATTCAATACAAACCAGTGTACGATGTAGCAAACCTTGTCTTAGCTATTCAGAAAGCAGCGCAGGAATTTCATGACAGATGGAATGGCATTCTTGGCATGAGATCGATATCAGTCGTCAGACCTGAGCACTGGACAAGAGTGAAAGCGCTTTCACGCCGTTTAGGAATTTTCAAGATAGACGAATACGACACGCTTCGGCCGGTAGCCGATTTAATCAGATTGTTACAAATTCACGTAAGCCAGTTCCTTTCGAATCCTTTTACGTGGGATCCAATGGAGCCTCATGATGATAGTACAGATAAAATAGAATCTATTGATGCGATCAAGAAGGAAGTGTTTAAAAAATTGCATGATTTATCAAGACAACGGATTTTAGAAGAACGTGTAGGCGGATGGAAAGAAGCCTATTACCATCGAGGTCCTGGTTCGACATGGTCCAGGGCTAGAGATATCATAACAATATATGGAGAAGCAGTTCCTGTTCCTAATGTAATGCCTGAATCTGAAGCAAATTTATTTCTTTTTCAAATTCGTGAACTAATATTCGAAGCAGTCAAAACGGTTGGTGGAAAACTTAAAGGATGGGAACAATAAATTATTGAGACAAAGAGCGGACGGCGGCGAACAGCGGCGCGGCGATTTCCATCGCCAAGGCGGTCAGCTAGAGGAAGATTAAATTGGACAGCAGCGGAACCGCCTCGTAATGAACGAGCAGACTCGCGGCCACGGGAAAGAACAGATAAGCCAGAAAAACGGCATGTTCCCGCATCCCCAAAGAACCGTGCGTCAGAAAATGGATGGCGACGCAGATAATAAATGAAGGAAACAAGACGCCGCCGAGAAGGATGTCGCCCAGACGCATGAGGCGGGTATAATGCGGTTGCCAGAATGAATAGCAGTAATAGCACCAAAGGGCTAGCTGCAAGACTGGCAACGCCTATCGCCCCATACTTTCATTCCCCGCTGTTTTCCGCGGCCAAAGACTTCCATCTTGGTGACGGCCGGGAATCCGGCGTACATTAGCGCGGCCATCGCTTCGTCGGCTTTTTCGGGCCGGATGATCGCTCGGATCATAATCATGATGATTTGCCTTTCCAGTCTGCAGGATGAGATATCGCGCCTTAGGCCGCGATCTGACCAAAGACCCACCGAATCGTCATACGCGCCCAATTGCTCCAACAGATTCACCGAAGTGATAATCCCCCGTCCCGCGCAGCCGACGCCCGGTTCGGCCCCCCCCGATTCGGTGAAGAGCGCGCTGCCGTATCCGATCTTGCGGATGTCGTCCAATTCCACGTCCTCGCCTTCTTCACGGAGAGTGTCCAGCACGGTTTTCTGCGCCAGACCGCCCATCAAAAGGCGCGTCGAATCCGCTTTGGGATCGCAGCCGACAACCATAACTTTCTTCCCCATTTCGGCCAACGCCGCAACGATGTTTTGCGTCGTCGTCGACTTGCCGATTCCGCCTTTTCCGTATATGGCGATTTTTCTCATGACGATCTCCTTTTGGAAAATGTATGCTTGCAAATGCAATAAGTTTCTATCTCTTATCCGCGAAAGACATGCCAACTTGCGTAGATTGTTATTTACTTTGGGCGCTAAGAGGAATTGATGCTGTAACGTCAAGAAAATGAAATCCATAACAAAAAAGGGCTATTTGAATTATGGTTCGTATTACCTCTAATCCATTCGTCAATGCAGCGAAATAATTGTTCCGAATAGGCAGAGACAAGAAGGGGAAAAATATCAATTTGCGTCCTAACTGCTTGTATAAAATCAACTTACGGAAATAGCGCAAAAATGTTGTCTCTCAAACTCGAAAATTACATTTTTGTTATGCGGAGGCGTGAATGAATTGGAATATCGGCAGTTGGGAAATTACTTGTTTTGAGGGATTTTGTAGGTTTGATTGTCGATGCCAAGTTTTTGAATTTTGTAATGAACCATTCGCGGGGTAATGCCCATTTCGCGCGCGGCGGCGTTTACATTCCCGCTCGAGCGCTTGAGAGCGTCGATAATCAAATCGCGCTCGATCAATTCGATTCGTTGCTTGAACCTTCCAGGAGAGGCTTTGTCCACCCGATCGGGCATCTGCAAGGTTGGAGGAAGACTGTATCCGTGAATCACATCGTCGTGCGTTAAGAGCACGGCGTGTTCAATGCAGTTTTCCAATTCGCGAACGTTACCCGGTCAATGATAGGCCATCATCATATTGATGGCGGTCGTACTGATCCGCTTGATCCGCTTCTCCATTTTAGCGGAATATCGTTCCACGAAAAAATCGGCCAATAAAAGAATATCGTCCTTCCGGTCTCGCAAAGGGGGAAGAAAAATCGGGAAGACGTTGATGCGATAATACAAATCCTGCCGAAAAGCTCTTTCTTCCACCGCTTTTTCCAGGTTTTTATGGGTCGCGGCGATAATTCGAACGTCGGCTTTGCACGTTTTGTTGCTTCCCACGCGCTCATACTCGCCTTCCTGCTGGATTCGCAGAAGCTTGACCTGAACCGCTCCGGAGAAGTCGCCGATCTCGTCAAGAAATAGGGTTCCCCCATCCGCTTCCTCCACACGGCCGATTCGGTGGAACATGGCGCCGGTAAAAGCGCCTTTTTCGTGCCCGAAGAGTTCGCTTTCAATCAGATTTTCGCTTAAGGCGGCGCAATTGACGCGGATAAAGGGTTTGGAAGCCCGCATACTATTGTAATGAATCGCAGAAGCCGTCAATTCCTTGCCGGTTCCCGATTCGCCCCGGATCAATACGTTAGCGTCGCTCTTGGCAACCTGGTGGATTTTCTGATACACCATCCGCATGGCGTTCGAATTGCCGATGATATTTTCAGGGCGAAATCGTTCTTCAAGAGCATTGCGTAAGCGGATGTTTTCGGCTTCCAACGCATCCCGTTCCAATTTCGCATGCCGGCGCGCCTTCACGTCGTAAGCGATCAGGCTGGCTACGATGCTTAATGTCCGCTTGTTCTCAAGCATGGCTTCTTGGCTGCAATGGGGAACATCCACGGAAAGCGTACCCACAACTTCACAGCCAATCGGTATGGGAACGCAAATGAAGCCCATTTCTTCCTGAAGGGTCTCTTTACGGCGATGAATCCGATCGCGGAATTCGGGTTCCTGGGATATTCTTGGAACGATTTCCGATTTTCCGGTTTGAAGCACGCGCCTGACGATGCCTTCGCCCCGCCGATAACGCACGTTTTTTTTTCTCCGGCGTCCGTATGTTTTTGGCCGCTTCCACTACTAGTTCGCTTCCATCCGAAGAAAGAAGCAAGATGGTTCCACGCTGCATTTCCAACTGCGTTTCTATAATATCCAGCACTTCGACCAACATCTCCTTCTGCCCGGAAGGAGCGCCCAAAATACGCGCAATCGAATACAAGACGCTCAACTCGCGTTCGTGCCGCTCCAAATGGGGAATCAGGTTATTATTATCGATAAGTGGGATTTCATAACCCATCATTTTTCAACAACTCCTCGCTCCTGCCATGTCCAAATAAGAACATTCTTAAGAACTTTCGAGAGTTTGAAAATCGCTCGGCAAACGTCTTAAGTTGCGTAAACATAGAAATTTTCGTCGCACGCCCTCGATAGACAATACGATCTCTCGCCTAATATTGGGCAATATTCAGGCCAGAAAAGAACCTAAGACAAACGTTGTAATCGGCGCCCCAGCAAAAAATTGGTTCCCCGATAAAATGCGCGCCTATGATCCGCCGATTAGTTTGATGCACTTGCCCTGGAAAGGATAATGATCTTTACCCACAAGTATTGAGGAATTATGAATGCCTGAATCGGGATTGTCGGGAATAAAGAATAACCAAGTTGGTTAGTCAATCCGCCGTTAAAACGGCGGACTATTGTTGTTTGCCCCTTTCAAGGGGCATTTGATAATAGCCTTTCAAGGCTGGGAGAGAAAAACGCATGTTAACTCCATAGAATCCGACTCGTTCGTGAAATCTGCGATTTGAAATTTTCGTGGTATTCGCGCCCTTTCGTGTTTTCGTGATTCGGAAACGTAAAAAATGAAACCTCCTTCCGCCCTTGATTAATGGGGCGCCAAGGCCAAGGTTGTTTCTGCCCTTGAGTAATCCCCTCGACTTGTGGGTAAAGATCAGGGAAAAGATGGGAGGGCAAGCCTCCTGGCAAACCATTGCATCTATGCTGCTCGCCAGGAGCCTCGCTCTCTCCTCAATGATGTTGGCTTATACCTCAGCAAACGGTATTAGCGCATTGATGAATCTTAATCCCAGCAGTTCCGTAAACCTGAAGTTTCCATGCTGGAACCTGCGAAGGCCGCAGCGCCCAGCTCCTGTTGCGTTTCATCATGACAATAGGGAACTTATAGGCTTGACGGCAAGCTTAGAATCTGGTTGTCTCTATTATGATATGACGTTCGCATTGAAGAGACGAATATCGCGGTCTTTGGGAAAACGTCATGAACGAGCACGAATCCAATGCTTCCAACGGGGATTTTTCCGGTTTCCCCTATTCCTCGGAAGCGGAACAAATCGCGAAAGCCGCAGAACGGGCTTTAATCGACCGTCCCCGGATAAGCGTTCGTCTGCGCATATCTTTGGTCTTTCTTCTTTGTTTCGTTCTAACTTCCGCCATCACCGTATCTCTGATTTCGCTTATTCTAAGGATTTCGGAGAAACAAAAATTCCTCGAAACCATCTCCAATTTTCAAATCGAAATTCTGCTGGCGCGCCGATTCGAGAAGAATTTTTTCTTGTATAACGACAACCTCAACGACGCGCTGGATCAAATCGCCAGAGCCGCCGCGATCTTGAAAACCAATGCGGATGAAATCCGAGCCATGATCGGCGGCAAGAATTTCGAGCAGCTTCGCGCTGAATTGGGGCGCTACCAGGAGCGCTTGCAGCAACTTTTTTCCCAACAATCGAACGCTCCACCCGGCCAAATTCCCGACCGCCAACTCATTGAACAAGATCTGCGATTGGCGGGTGCGGATATTCTGCGTTACGCAAAAGACGCCATCGATGAGGAACGCAACCGTATGCACGTCCTCATCCACTCTTCCATTACGACCGCCGCCGTATCGTTGGGCCTTCTTCTCTTGTTCATGGTTTACATGGCGAGCTTTCTCGCTCGGCAACTTATGCGGCCGTTGAGCCGGCTGGAGAAATGCACTCAGCGGATCGCGGGGGGAGATTTCTCGCCGATTGCGCCAGCGCGAAAGTACCGCGACGAATTCTCCAATCTGACTATGGCGATGAACGCGATGATTTACGAACTCAAAATCCATCAGGACGAGCTGGCGCAATCGCGCAAGATGGCGGCCGTAGGCACTCTCACGTCCGGCATCGCTCATGAACTCAACAATCCTCTCAACAATATTAGCCTCACCGTCGAATCGCTCCTCGAAGAATTCGGCGATTACGGCGACGATCAAAAGAAGGATATGCTGCGCGATATTTCCACGCAGGTGGAGCGCGCCAGCGGAACGGTGCGCAATCTTCTTGACTTTACCCGGATTGAACAACCGGCGTTCGTCGCCATCCGCGTTAAGGATATGATCGACGGAACGATGAAATTGATCGCGAACGAGGCGGGATTGAATCATGTGGATATCCGCGTGGACGTTAAGGATGACTTGCCGCTCATTGAGGGAAATCCCCGCAATCTGCAACAAGTTTTTTTAAACATCGGCTTGAACGCTATCCAAGCCATGCCGGAAGGCGGGACCTTGACGATCCGGGCGAACCCGGTCGATGAACATTTTGTCCAGATCGACGTGGAAGATACGGGCGTCGGAATACCCGCCGCCAATCTCGACAAGATATTCGATCCCTTCTTCACGACCAAAGAGGTGGGGATGGGAACGGGTTTGGGACTTTCGGTCAGCTACCGGATTATCCAAAAACACAAGGGGAAGATCTTAGCGAAAAGCCAGGAAGGCGCAGGCACGACCTTCTCCGTATTTTTGCCTTATCAAGCCCAAAAACCAAAGGAGATGGACGGATCGTAATGATGCATTTCTATCTCTATCTTCCCATCGCTGGAACGAGCGTAAACATATTTCTCCTGGTGGGTCTTGGGGGTATGGTTGGTTTTCTCTCCGGCCTGTTCGGCGTGGGCGGAGGTTTCCTCCTCACTCCTCTGTTGATAATGATTGGCATCCCTCCGACGATCGCTGCCGCCTCCGACTCCAATCAGATCGTAGCCGCTTCCGCTTCGGGAACGGTGGCGCATTCCCGGGCGGGTTCCGTCGATTATAAGATGGGAGTCTTGCTCCTTATCGGCGGAATTCTGGGAGGTTCCGTCGGCGTCCAATTCATCAAGATTTTGCGCCGATTCGGCCAAGCGGACTTTGCGATAACGGTTGTGTATGTGGTCATGCTTGCGGGAATCGGATCGTACATGTTCCAGGATAGCCTCAAAGAACTTATCGGAAAAAAATCGCGCTTGAAGGATGATGCGAAACCGCGCGCGTCGATCTATTACCGCATCGCGACGGCGCTCCCGTTCGTAATCCATTTTGACCGCTCGCGGATTGACCTTTCCATTTTTATTCCTCTTTTTTTCGGCGGTTTGGTTGGCGTTCTGGCGGCCATCATGGGCGTTGGCGGCGGTTTTATCATGGTCCCCGTCATGGTCTATCTTCTGCGGATGCCTATGCACGTCGTCATCGGAACGAGCTTGTTCCAAATCCTTTTCACTTGCATCCACGTGACAATCCTGCAGGCCGCCGTAAATCATACCGTAGATTTCTCGCTGGCGCTGCTTTTGCTGATCGGTTCGGTGCTGGGAGCGCAGATCGGCGCCCGCGTCAGCAAAAGGCTCAAAGCGGATCAATTGAAAATCTTAATGTCCATCATTGTTTTGTTGGTCATGGTGAAAATGCTGCTGGGACTCCTGATCCAGCCGGACATTCTCGTGGATTATAAAGGAGGTCACTAGATGCCGGGGACTCGTTTCATAAGATGGGCGCTGGCTTTGGCGGCCGCGGCGGGAATCGTCTATCCATGCAGAGCCGCCAATCTCCCCGGCGCTATGCAACTCGATATTTCCGCAAATCGCGTCGAGATTGGCCTTTTTTATCGCGGCGCCGAAATCGCAGCGGAAGCGGTTGCGCCCGTCGGTCTTGATGTTGTCATGGTTTGTATGGGACCTGAAGAAAGATTGGAGTTGAAGAAAAAAGGCAAAGCATGGGGCGTTTTGTGGATGAATGTAGGAGACCTGGTTTTCGATCGTTTTCCTTCTCTCTATATTCTTCTTTCGTCCGGGCCTTTGACGGATATCGCTCCCGAAGCCACGCCCGATGGGATTGGTCTGGGATATCCCGCGCTTTTGAAACGCGTTGTTTGCGGCGATCCGGAGAACCAAGGCGGCCGTTTATTCGAGGAAGCGATCAAACTGAAAGAGCAAGATGGTTTGTTCCATATCGGCGAAGGCGAAATCGTCGCGGAACCGGCGGGAGAAGGATTGCAGAAGATCAAGGGAAGATTTTTCCTTCCTCCCAAAGCGCCTCCGGCCGAGTATAAAATAATGATATGGGGATTGCGGCAAAAAACGATTCAAGTTCAATCCCTGCGTTCTCTTGTTTTAGCCAAAACCGGCGCGATTGCGCATATCGCCTCGGCGGCGAAAGAACACGGTCTGGCGTACGGCTGCGCGTCGGTGTTTCTAGCGCTGATGGCGGGATTATTTACGGGGTGGATTTTCAGCGGGCGATCGAGTAAAACGCATTGAGAGGGCGGTTATGTTTGCAGGAAGTCGGCTTTGGAAAAAACTTCTTGGCCGGCGTAGCGCGTCGGAAGAATTCGCTCTTGTCCGATCGAAGATCGAAAGGTTCCGCGATCTGTTGGCGGCCAATAATAGAGCTTTGGAATTGATCGCCGACGCCGGGGAAAAACTTGGTGGAGACTACCTCTTCGATAGCCAATACCTGCGTGGGCTGGTGGACGAGCTGGAGGAAGCCGTTCGCCGGATCGTTTACGATTTGAATTGCATGACCGGCGACCGGTACACGGATATTGAAGCGGTTTTCGAACGGTTGAGGCGGCAAACGCGCGCCTGCCTTGATGAGGGATATTCGATTTCGGAGGGAGAACTCGTCTTCGATCTCTCCGCTCTCAGCCAGGACCTCAGCGATCGAGTCGGCGAAAAAATGGCCCGTCTCGGCGACCTCTACCGCCTTTTCCCTGCGCATGTTCCTCCCGGCTTCGCCGTATCCGCTTACGCTTGCCGCCGGTTCCTGGAGGAAAACGGCGTCTCCGAGCTGATCGAGTCGTCTTTAGGAAAGAACGATGTCGATCCGGCTTCGCTGGAAATAGCGGCGGCGCAAATACGAAAGGCGATTCAGGAGGCGAAAATCCCTCGCGATATCGCGCGAAGCATTGATAAGTCGATCGGAACTCTTGAACGGAAGAAGCCCCGGCGAGAACGGAAACTCTTGTTCGCCGTTCGCAGCAGCGCTTTGGGAGAAGACGGCGATCTGACATTCGCCGGTTTGCATGACACGTTTCTGAATATCCCTAGAGAAGGCGCGCTGGATGCCTACAAATCGGTAGTGGCGAGTCTCTTCTCAACCACGGCGCTGGATTATCGCAGGCGCCATAACGTCTCCCTTACCCAAGCCTATATGGGAGTCGGCTGCATGGTCATGGTTCCCGCCGCCGCCAGCGGCGTCGTCTACACCATCGATCCCTTGAAACCCAACGAGGATTATCTCGTTATCGCAACGGCGCCGGGATACGGAAAATCGATTGTGGATGGCGATCATAGCGTGGATCGCTTCACGGTTTCTCGCAAGACGCCGCGGACAATATTGTCCCAAAAAATCGCGGCGAAAGAACGGATGTACGTTTCCCGCTCCGAAAACGGTTTGGCGTCCATCGCGATCTCCGATGATAAGAAATGCGAATCCAGCGTCTCCAACGATACGCTTCTTCAGCTGGCCGATCTGGCTATGAGCGTCGAGCGGTTCGCGAAATGCGCGCAGGATATCGAATGGACTCAAGACGCGGAGGGGAACGTATTTCTATTGCAGACCCGTCCCTTGCGGCTGATGGCTGGAATCGAGCTGGATGTCGAGCCTATCGGCGATATGGCGAATAAATATCCTGTTCTCCTAAAAGGCCGGGGCGAAGTCGCCTACCGAGGGATAGGAGCGGGACCGGTTTGCATCGTCAGAACGGATGAGGATCGGATGCGTTTTCCCGACGGAGCGGTATTGGTCGCCAGGAACGCTTCTCCGCGATTGTCCGCCCTCGTTCCGCGAGCAAATGCGGTAATAACGGATATAGGGACAGCCGCCGGGCATTTGGCGACGATCGCGCGCGAATATCGCGTACCAGCTATCGTAGACGCGGCGATAGCCATGACGGTTCTCAAGGAAGGAATCGAGATTACCGTCGATGCGGAAGAAAATATCGTCTATGAAGGCCTTGCGCTGGAATTATTGCATTATCAGTTGTTGAGAAGCTCTTCTTATAGCGATGCTCCCGAATTTCGAATCCTGCGCCGTCTTTTGAAGAATGTAGCTCCACTGCATCTGCTCGATCCCCGTTCGAAGGATTTTCGCGCCGCTTGCTGCGCTACGTACCATGACATCATTCGTTTCGCCCATGAAAAGGCTGTGGTCGACGTCGCCTCCCACAACGTCAGTAAGATATCGCGGCGTTTTCCTTGTTGCCGCGAGCTCGACCTTGATCTTCCCATCGATCTTCTGGTTATCGATATCGACGAGGATCCGGCGAGAGGATCGCGCAAGACGATACTCGCTCCCGAAGAGATATCCTGCGAACCTTTATGCGCTATTTTGGAGGGGCTTACCTCTCCCGGCGCCTGGGCGACGCAACCCGCCGGCGTGGATTTTGGCGCGTTCATGTCCAGCGCTACGGGTCCCGGCTCACCGGATTCGTCTGCGGCATCCGCCGTACAGTTCAATCTGGCCATCCTTTCGCGCGAATACCTGAATTTGAGTTTAAAATTGGGCTACCATTTCAATGTGATCGATTGCTATATGTCCAGCGAACGCAGCGACAACTATATCTATTTTCGATTCACGGGCGGCATGACGGACCTTACCCGGCGTTCCCGCCGCACGCGGTTGATCGGCTTGATTCTGGAAAAATTCGATTTCGTTACCGACGCTCGCGGCGATCTGGTCGTGGCTCGCGTAAAAAATCTATCTCGTGAAATGATGCAAAACAGGCTCGTCATGATAGGGCGCTTGATTGGCTTCACGCGTCAGTTGGACGTCTTGCTCAAGGGCGATGGCTTGGTAGAGTATTATCTGAATCAATTTTTTCAAGCCAATAGAATATCGATCGATGCCCACAATTCCGAGAAGAATATTCACTCGGACGCGCTTCGCGGAGACGATTCGATTTGAAGAAGACGTCAGGCCTCTGGATGGATCGATGAAATGAGGATTCTATGACGTTCGAAAGTATTTCTCTCGCTAAAATAAAGGGCGAGTATGGAAAACCGCCTATAAGGGGATTTTGACGTACATCATGAAGGATAAAATTCAAATCCTCGTACTTGATGACGAATTCATCGTTTGCGATCGTCTCAAGTCCTCGTTGGAAAAATTGGGATTCTACGTGGAGACGTTTACAGAGAGTCAAGCCGCTCTCGACCGCTTCGCGGAACATCATTTCCATATCGTCATCAGCGATTTGAAAATGAACGCTCCGGATGGGATGGATGTGCTGCGGTTTGTTAAAGGAAATTCTCCCAGAACTCGAGTGATCATCGTCACAGGATTTGCTACGGTCGATAAAGCGCGCGAAGCGATCAAAAGCGGAGCGGCGGATTTTATCGCCAAACCTTTCAAGATGAGCGAACTCCGCGATATCGTCCGTCGAATCGCCCGCGAATTCCAAACTGGATTGGCGTCGTCCGAATCCCGCAATGATGACGCTTTGTAGGTTGAAAGCCCGCTAGGCCAGAATTCCGGCGGAAAGGCCGACTTCGCAATTCACTTTGGTCACTCCGTTAACCTTCCCGGCTACTTCGGAGATCGCGTCCGCCGCTTCCTGCAATTTGACGCTCCCGCGAATGGTTACCTCGCCCTTATCGGCGATCACTTCCAAAGAGCTGGATGCGGTGCGATCGTCGCTGAGCAAGGCGGCCTGAACGCGGCTGCTGATGGTAAGGTTAAGTAGAGCTTGTTGCGATTCCTCCGTCCAACGGAAATCGTCAAGTTCGGCCAGACGGCAGACAATGGCGCAAGCGCCGGGGATGCTGATGCGCTCCAGATTCAATACGGCGTCGTAATGCTGGGGATTTTGCCATTCCACTCCGTAAAGGAATTTCGTCCACCGTATTCGTTCTTTATCTACGCGGTTGATATACTTGATCGCTTTATCCCGGTTGAGGCCGAGCCGCCGCATCGCCGCGTCGATGCGGAAAGGCATATCCGCGATGACGCGGATGCGGATGACATGCTTTGGCCCCGCAATAAGAAAGTGGCCGGCGTTGCCGTGATAAACGAGATTGTTATCCAGCGCGTATTCGCACAACGCCGCTCGGATGATGGCGAGATATCGGTCGCGTTCTCTCTTCAATCGTTGGAAAAATCTTGGAGCTTTCTCCAGGGACGAGGCTAACGCCTCCGCCGAAACACCATACTTCTGGGAAGCCTCGACTATTATCTCTCGGCTGACGCATTTGTATCCAAGATGGTTGGCGATGCATTCCGCCAGTTCCTTGCCGCCGCTGCATGTGCCGCGAGATATCGTAATAATAGCCATGATATTCGCCTCCTCTTACGCCCTATCGCAAGAATAGCCCGCTTCTTAAACATCTGCCAGTGTACGAATTTAAATTGAATTTGACAATGCGGCGCATACAGCGCGCGTTAAGGAAGACAAACATAATTGGTTTGTCCATCTCTACCAAGTCAATAGCCGCTTCTTTCAATAAATATTTTCAAAGTTGCTGGTTCTGAGAGAGTAGATAAAAGAACTTAGAGATCCTTATTCTAAACTTACGGCTATCCTGTCGTTATTAAAGATGATTGTTTTGAGCATGGAAGCAAATCCAGTCGGCGCTCATCTCCTCTTCCATCCCTTTCTCGCGGTTTCGCCTACCCCACAAAATAAATAATTTACCTAAAATGAATTTTTCATGGATTTTTCTTATTCGTTTCGATAAAATGATGTCCCATCAGCGCCATGAGTCAATTGATCGAATCCATCGGTTGTCGTATAACCGGTTTTGCGAATGGCGAGGCTTTCCTTGAAAAGACGTTCTGTTTCCTTCCTATTATTTCTAAATTCAATCCCTTGCGGCGCAGAGGATCACTATCGATCGGCAAATGATGATGCTTGCTATAAATTCTTTCTCAAAACGGGGGGAAGATAGATGAAAGTTGATTTTATTAAACTTAAAACAACTCCTATCTAACTTGCCCTAAGATAAGGGGAAGAAGAAGGGAATTTTATAAGCACTTCGATTTATATTTTGCGGAAGGAGTGGGGAAAATGAAAAACCATTTGAAATCGTTTTTTACCGCGCTTCCATACATCATTGCGCTTGCCATGATTTCTTCCAGCCGCGGGGATGTCGTTTATGTGGACTTAAAAGCCCAAGGAGACCATAGCGGATCGAGTTGGGCCAATGCTTGCCAAAATCTTACCGAAGGAATCTCCAAATTACAGACGGGCGATGAAATTTGGGCGGCGTCGGGCGTCTACAAGGAAAACCTCCAAATTTCCACCTTTGAGGTCTCGCTTTATGGCGGTTTCCAGGGAACGGAACAATCGAGAGAGGAGAGGAATGCGTCGAAGAACGAAACGATTATTTATGCCCTCGATCCAAGTTCCTTTGGAGTTGAAATCGCGAATGGAGGCATAACTCTTGACGGTTTTACCGTAAAAGGAAGCGGAAGATACGGTATATTTTGCAACGGTTCCTCGGCTATCGTAGCGAATTGTACGATTACGGAAAATAGTTATGCCTTGCTAAGCGGATGGGGGGAAGGCGGAGGCGTCGGCTGCGGCGGTTTAGGTTCCTCTTTAACTTTATCGAATTGTACGATTTCAAAAAATCAATCATTGGGAATGGGAGGAGGAATTATTTGCTCTTTTAGCGGCGCGATCGT
Organism: Candidatus Omnitrophota bacterium; assembly: GCA_040755155.1. Lineage (NCBI taxonomy): Bacteria > Pseudomonadati > Candidatus Omnitrophota > Candidatus Omnitrophota bacterium. The sequence continues at coordinate 49,984 of JBFMBP010000085.1, forward strand.
TTTAGAGAATTGTCTTATTATGGAGAATGAAAGCAATGCGGGAGGCGGTGGGCTTTATTGCGAATCCTGCGCCTCCGTCCGCTTGACGAATTGCGTGATCGCGAAAAATAAATCTTTGGATGGCGGCGGGATTTTTTGTAAAGACTGCGAATCGTTATCCATTGTAAATTGCACGGTGGCGGACAATAAGGCCGTAAGTTATTCGGGAGGTTTATGGCTCTCGAATACTCCCGCGCAAATAACTAATTCCATCTTTTGGAATTCCGGCAAAGAAATCGTACGATACGACGAGACGGAGCCTATTAAAGCGAGTTGCAGTTGTATTGCCGGGGGATGGGCGGGCGATGGAAATCTTGATTCCTACCCTCTTTTTGTAGATTCAACCAACGGCGATTATCGTCTTCAGAATCATTCTCCCTGCATTCACGCGGGATTAACCTCCATCGCCCCATCGACCGATTTAGAAGGGAACGACCGGCCGGGAAAAGACGAATTAGTGGATATGGGAGCCTATGAATCCCCCGCCGATTTCAAGCCGGATTGGTCGAAGATCGGGCCGAATATTTACTACGTGCGCGCAGACGCGATGGAAGGAGGCGATGGCCTTAGCTGGGAAAATGCGTTTTCCTCTCTCCATGAGGCCATAGAAAAAGCGGATGGAGATACGGAAATATGGGCCGCCGCCGGACGATACAATGAAAATCTTATTCTCGATCCCCGCATTACTCTCTTGGGGGGCTTCTCCGGCATGGAAAGCCAACGCAACGAGAGAAATTGGAACTTGCATGAAACCGTCATCGACGCTTCCCTGGCGAACGATAAACCGGCCGCCATTCTATTGGACAAATCCACTTTAGATGGTTTTGTCGTCACCGGCAGCGTAAATGGCGGCGTGGTCTGTAGCGAGCGCGCCGCCATGACGCTTGCGAACTGCATGATTCGTGGCAATACAAATTTATACGATCCGAATCAGTTCGTGGATCCGTCTCGGACCTATTTCGTAGGGAATGGCGGCGGCGTATTCTGCGAAAAAGAATCGTCTCCCGTTATCGTCAGCTGCACAATAACGGAAAACATCGCTACGCAAGGCGGAGGAATTTATTGCTTCGAAAATTCCAAGCCGTTTGTCAGCCATTGCGTTATATCCAAAAACGAATCTCGGAATTCGGGGGGAGGAATCTATAGTTATCCCGCATCGTCGCCTATTATCCAATATACATATATGCTTGGCAACAAAAGCGAATCGACAGGAGGCGCAATCTACAGCGATGAAAGCTCGTTATCCATTTCTAACAGCATCATGGCAGGCAATATCGCCGGTATGCTGGGAAGCGCTTTCTATAGCAATTGCGCGGAACCGAATACTATCTTACAGATTGCCTATTGCGTCATGGCGTACAACCAAGTCTTAAACGAAGACACAGCTATGCCGAATCGAGCCGCCATTGTTTACAATGGAAACAATATGGAAATCAGCCATTCGATTATCTGGGGGAATTTTCCCGATGAAATCTTATCCAACGTAGGCGAAGGCCCCGGCATGGATTTAATTCCCGTTTCGTGGAGCGACGTTAGAGGCGGTTATGAAGGAGTAGGCAATATTGACGGCGATCCGCAATTTGTGAAGCCTTGGGATGGCGCAGGCGGCGATTTTCACTTTTTGCCTGCCTCCCCATGCATCGACGCCGGCAATCCGGATATTGCGGCGAATGACGGTTGCCGTCCTCCGGGATACGGAACCAACCGAAGTGATATGGGAGTCTATGGCGGCCCCTTGAACTGCGGTTGGATCGAAGAATACATACAGCCCGTGGAAGAACCGGAAATTCCTTCCTTGCCGTTGGCGATCGGCGAAACCACAACCGGCATTCTATCGACGGTCGATCGGATGCAGCTATATCTCATCGAACCCTCTTGCGAAAACGTATTATTGACTTTAGATAGCTATTTTCTGGAAGGACAGGTTGAAATGTACGCCCGGTTGGGTAAAGCGCCCACGCGCTTTCATTATGACGTTTACGATGCGCAGACGAGCGGCAATCCGCGCCAGGAATTGATATTGTCCAAAAGCCTGTCCGGCGAACCTTGGCATGTGATGTTATATGGCGTCAATTTGCCGGAGGGACCGGTCAATTATTCCATGAAGGCCGATTGCGTCAATCTTTATCTCTCAAGCATTTCGCCCAATTCCGCCGTGAACCGAGGCGATAAATCCTGCACGATCAAGGGCGCCGGTTTTACGGGCGAATTGGAAATCAAGTTGAAAAATAGCCGTGGAAATCAAATTGCAAGTTCCGATTATTATATAGCATCCAACCAACAAATCGAAGCGTGGTTTTCTCTCGCCAACGCCCCCTTAGGCGTCTACGACTTGGAAGTTCTCCGGCTCTCGGACAATGCATCCGTTACCCTGGCTAATGCCTTTAACGTATCCGAAGGTTCCATCGGACCGCGCCTGGAGGCGAAGCTCAGCGTAACCGATCCGCTGCGGGTCGGGATGAAATATATTCTATGGGTAGAGTACGCCAATACGGGCGACAGCGATATGCGCGCCCCTATTCTCTCCATATCCAGTTCCAGCGGAACCCTGATGTCTCTCTCGCCCGGCGGCCCCATCGATGCGAATCCCGTTTGGCTTTTGGGAGTCGGCCAGGAAGGCGCCGCCGATGTTCTAGCCGCCGGAAAATCCTACCGAATTCCCATCTATTTCATCGCAACGTCGCCAACCAATTTTCAACTGCATCTTGTGGAAGGTTTCAAAGATAGTTTTTGGTCTAATACAACCTGGACGAATTTTGAGGAATACTACGATTTATTGCTTTATTCGGCGAATCGATTGGCTCGGCGGGGAAAACTGGAATACAACCTATCCGTCCTAGAACAATTCTCCATCGATCTGGCGGCGGGGAATCCAGTCGGCGCCATATCCGGCTGGGTGCGGTCCGCCACCGACGAAAAACCTATCGGCAATGTCGTTCTCGGCGCGTTTGATGCGAGCAATAAAAACAATGCCTTTGCATTATCCTCGCCGGGGGGATATTTCCAACTGAAGCCTCTCCCGCCAGGAGAATATTCGTTTTCCATTATTGATTATTATCAGCCTACTCCCCTTTTGGTAACGCTAACGGACGGTCAGGATATTAACGGGATTACTCTTTATGCTGCGCCGAATCCCACTCCGGCGCCTACTCCGATTCCTACTCCAACGACTGTCTCGGACTCCGATCCTTCCTTAATCGCAGATTCTTCCGGACAGGCGCATTTGGCGTGGAGACATGGAGAGGATGCCTGGCATGCGGTTTTTGAAGGGAACGAATGGAAAATTACGGGCGCCATTCCTAACGCCACTGGCGCCGACTTGATCGTAAAATCCGATAAGCGCCTTATTCCGGACAACGATAAAGGGTGCGCCGTCTTTTGGCAAGATGGAGTATTGAACAATTCTGAATTATGGTACTGCTTGGGACGCCCTAAAGCCGATGGAATAACTTACCAATGGAGTTCTCCGCAAAGAATCACGGACGATTCCTATGGCGACGGCAATATGGACGCTTTGATCGCCGCAGACGGCTCCCTTTTGTTAGTTTTTCAAAAACAAGACTGGGAAACGCAAGACGATACGGATCTTTATTATGTCGTCCTTCATCCCGATTACAATCAAATGCAGTGGACTTCGTTAAAAGCGATGAACCGCGTGGAATGGCCTGTTCGTCAATATCCAGCGGCCGGGAAACATGGAGTGTGCGTGGCTTTGCAATGGGGCGGCGAAGAGGGATACGAAATTCCTCGCCTTTTTCCGGAAATAGGGGGAAGATATGGCTTTAAACTGATCGATGAATATTGTTACGAAACGTCGCTATGTTCCTTTGCCAATACAGCGCAACTTATTGGAGACGTGCAATGCGGCGACGCCTTTTCCTTTGGAGGAATGGGACAAGCGCAACAAGAGTTCACTGCCCAAACCATTGGATCGAAGTGTGTATTTGTTCCTGGAAAGGCAACCTGGAGCATCGGCGTCAGCGGGACGAGAAAATGGGTGACGCCGGAATCGCCATTTAAATTTTTTGTTTACCGTCTCGGCCTATTTTTAAATGCAACCTTAGTCGTTAATGCAACATGGAACAATGGTTTTTCTTTTTGGCCTTTAACTAAACCGGATGAAGGAGCAGCCACTTTAACAGGCAGCGTAGGAGGCGAAGGTATCGCCAAGATGAAGTATTTAAAGGGGTCTTATATTATCGCTAGATTATTATTGACCTCCGGCGTAAAAGTTTCCAAGGAAGGACTTAAGGGCGTACATTGCTTTCGAATAACTTTCTCATTCGGTCTTTTAAAGGGCTGGTGGGAAGGTACCTATCAATATCAATTCGGTCCGGGATGCCCGCCCCCCGGTGAAGATTTTGTCGGAAAAATCGCGCGGGATCCTCATCATTCAACCATCCGAAATATCATAATGATCGATGGGCAGCCCGTGGACGAACTTATTACTTATACGATAAAAGACGCTACGGGTACGGAAAATGTCTATGGATATGATCCCGTTTTGGAAGATATCCGAAACGATCTTAAAAATGACGGCTCTCCCTCCACAGCCATCAACGGGAGCGGTGAAATTTTATTGACGTGGGTTAAAGATTCGCCTAATCCAGCCGCCAATCTCGGCGGCGCCCTATTGCTCTCTTCCTTCGACGGCGGCAAGTGGAGTGCGCCTGTTGAAGTGGATTCCTACAAAGACTTCAACGAGGAGCCGTTTATCGTCTATGAAAACGATCGGACGCCCATGATTGTCTGGTCGAAGGCCAAAGCCCATATAACTCTCGATTCTCCCGTGCAGGAGATTCTCGATAATTTTCAACAATCCGATCTTTATTATTCCCGCCGGATCGACGGCGCATGGACTCAACCGCAACTTTTAGCGGAATTGGATGGAACGGATAATGACGTCAAGCTGGCCAGCAATAAGGCAGGTAAAGTAGCGGCTTGTTGGAATAATATTCATTCCGAAGAAGCGACGATCATTATGGCTTCCATCTGGGATGGCTCCCAATGGACGGCGCCTCAGATGATATCGGATTCGACCGCTTGCAGCGCGCCGGTTTGCGCATTCATCGATGACAAAGCCATCGCGATTTGGTCTCAACAGACGGAAAACAATATCGCAAAATTATATTATTCCGTGTGGGATGGAAAATGGTCTGCTCCCCAAATTATTCCTACCGATAATGTAGAAACGGCGATCGTAACAAAGACGAATGTTCAATCCTTCTCTGTAAATATACAACCTTTAGACTATAAACCAGCCGACCCAACGTGCTGCTTAACTCCTACGCCGACGCCGACGCCCAAAGATCCCAAACAAGGGGAACCTAGCAATCAGAAAGACGAAAAGAATCCCGGCGTCGTCGCCTCCAAAGATCCTAACCAAAAAGTTGGCCCGTTGGGCGCAGGCGCTCCCGATTATGCCGTCGCCATTACCGAACCCTTGGAATATATCGTCTATTTCGAAAATCAATCCACAGCCTCAGCGGCCGCTGCGCGAGTGCGTATCGCCGATCGGCTCGATTCCAAACTGGATTGGTCTACCGTCGAAATGAAATCCTATTCTTTCGGCGATCGCATCATCGCCGTCCCCGCTGGCTTGGATCATCATTATACGCGCGAAATGGTTGACCTTTGGACCTATTCGGCTGCGGATAACAGCTGGGCGGTCTCCGGCGAAGCGTTTCTGGATATCGAATCTTCCGTGGATGCCCGAACGGGAATGGCGGAATGGACTTTTACCTGCCTGGATCCAGCTACGGAAGATTTTCTAGAGGATCCCTACGCCGGATTCCTCCCCCCGGAAACAGCGAAAGATCAGGAAGGGTACGGGCGGGGACAAGGGTACGTCGTCTATTCCGTTCGAGCCAAGAGCGATATTCCAACGGGAACGAAAATAACCAACAGCGCCGAGATTGTTTTCGATGTCAATGAACCCATCCTTACGAACGCCGTTACGAATATGATCGTCGCTTCGCCTCCGGAAGCACCGCGCAATCCTTATCCCTCCGATGGATCCGAGGGAATCAAGCCGGAAACGCACTTCAACTGGGACGAGACGGCGGGAGCGGCGGCTTACGATCTTTATGTGTGGCCCTCTACGCAAGCAAAACCGGCGCAGCCATATGCCGGAGATTTAATCTGGAGTCATTTCTATCCTTCCGCTTCATTGACAAATTATACGGAATACAAGTGGCAAGTCGTCAGCAAGAATGCCGCGGGACAAACCGAAGGTCCGATATGGACATTCCATGCGGGGCCGATCCTCAGTCCCGATTTCAACCGGGACGGCTATGTGGATCGCCGGGATTTGCTTATGTTAATCAATGCTTTCGATCGATACGTTGAAATATTCGATCTGAATCATGACGGCGGCGTGGATCGGGACGAATTGTTCCTTTTCGCGAAAAGTTGGGGGATACGTATCGAAAAGAAGAGCATTAGCAAACAGGCCTTGCGAGGATATTTATCGCCCGAACCAACGAGTACGCCGCCGCCGATGGCGTTGCCGACGCCGACGCCTCCGAAACGGTATTGATCTGGGAATGCGCATATGAGCGGAAGAAATTCCAGTCTCCTAGAAAAAGAAACGGAGAATAGGCTTTTCTTTAGTCTTTCAATCCGGATATTTTTGCAGCATTTAGCAAATCCATTGGATTCTTGGATAAGAAGATTGGCATATTATATCGAAAAACGATAACGATCTTCGATATCGTTTAACGCGCCAGTGGCAACAGCGAACGGGCGTGGCTTGTATTCCGGACTCGTGCGGCGCGCCTTCTTTATTTTGCGCGCCTTAATCCGATTTACGAGGGAGGGAGCGATCGAATGTTTATCGACAAACTGCAACGCACGAGCGCCCCGGCATCGATCCTATTGATCCGTGCGTTAGTAGGAGCGGTGTTTCTTTCCGAGGGTCTTCAGAAATTCCTATTTTCCTCCGAGTTGGGAGCGGGACGTTTTATTCGCATCGGCATTCCTGCGCCGGAATTCATGGGGCCGTTCGTCGGCATCGTCGAGATCGTCTGCGGAACGCTGGTTATCCTGGGATTCTTCGCGCGACCGGCGGCATTGCTGCTTCTTATCAACATTTCCGTGGCCATTCTTTCCACGAAAATTCCGATCCTGTTGGGGCATGGTTTTTGGACGTTCGCGCCGCCCAAAATGGACCGCTTTGGTTTTTGGAGCATGGCTCATGAGGCCCGGACGGATTTCTGCATGTGGCTTGGCTCGCTGTACCTGATCTTGGAGGGTGCAGGCGCATGGTCATTGGATGCCAGGCTTGCGCGCAACAGGACAAATCCGCCGCCATCCGAAACCGCTTCGTCTTCCTTTATCGACGAATAATGAATGGTTCCTACAGTAGGGGATCCCGGCGCGTAGGCATCAACGCGCGCAGTTTGCGTTTGACCTTTTCCTTAGCGATGGAGGAGAAGGAGACGTTTTCCGAAATGTATTTCAGATCGGGACGCCCGTCGCCGCCGCCGATCTGGCGGCGCATCCGCGTCATCTCATCGACGATCTTCTCCATTTTCTTCCCGATCATGTAATAGACGTAAAACTCCTCGCGGGGGATGTTCTTCTGGTTGAGATAGGGCCATTTCGCCATAAAGAAATGCTTTTCATCATCGAAATCTTCCGGCTCCAAGACGATTCCGGTAAGGTTATCCTCGCCAACGCCGATCTCTTTGGCCCATTCCCAAACCTGGGTCATCGGCATCACTTGCAGCGGCGCGAAGGAAACGTTGTCGAACACGTCGGTATTAGAGAGCACGAAATCGAAGTTGGCCAAAATGTCTTCCCGCGTCTCGCCCGGCGTCCCCATAATGAAGCAGGAACTATAAGCCGCTCCGTGCTTGCGTCCCAGCCGCAGCGCTTCTTCATTGTGGCTGAGATGGCAGCCCCGCTTGTTCAATTTCGCCAGCATATTCTCCGAGCCGGATTCAAAGCCGATGTTCAACACGCGATTGTTGATCGAGGCGAGAGCGGCGACCACTTCGTCGTCGAGCAGATTGGCGCGCACGAAGCAGCGAAACGCCGTCCCTTCGTGCAGCCCGCGCTCTCGAATCGCCCGGCACAGCTCGACGACCCGCTTCTTGTCGACGTTGAAAAGATCGTCGAAGATGAGGATTTCGGACGGCTCCCAACGAACGCGGATTTCTTCGATTTCCCGAATGACGTACTCATTGCTGGGGTGGCGGAATTTGCGTCCCCAATGATGGATGGTGGAACAGAAGGAGCAATCGTAGGGGCATCCCCGCGAAGTCATCATATTGACCAGTCCGCCGCGGCAAGACCAGCGATCCTGGATCAATTCGCGATCGGGATATGGGATGCGGTCCAGGTCTTCGATGGCTTGGCGCTTGGGAGTTTGTTCCAGATTTCCGTCTTCGCGGCGGAACAAGAGGCCGGGAATTTTACGCAGGTCTTCCGGACGAAAGGCGCCGCGTTCTTTCCACAGCCGCACGAGATCGGAAAAAGTCTCTTCTCCCTCGCCCAGCACGGCGAGATCGAACGCCAGATCTAACTGCGACGGCATGGTCGATACATGCGCGCCGCCGCAAATCACCGGGCAGCCTAGCGCTTCCTTGATCTTGCGCGCCTCCCGCGCCGCGTAGGAATAATTGAAAGTAACGAACGTCAATCCTACGAAATCCGGCTTATGCGCAATCAATTCTTCCGGGCGGCGTTCCACCGTGAAATCCGCTCCTCCCGCATACTTTTTGACGTAGGAAGAGAGATACCCTAATCCCAATGGCGGCACATAAGACCAGGCGGCGTCCGTCTGGGGATAACAAGCGAGCGAGAGACCAATCTTGACCAAAGGCTTCACCTCCAAGCAGGTTCGCTCCCATAGTCTACATCCGGCGGGGTTGACGTCAATTCAACCGTAGGAGAAAAATATGGCGGGAAATTCAAGTGCAGGATATCCTCGGTCTTGCCGCCTATTGATGAATCAATATAATAGATTCGCTATGCTGCTTGCTGACTCATGTTGCGCAGGAAGGCCATTCTTCAGGTAAATTTTCTGTTTTCCCATTTCCTCTCCCAGAAGGCGAGAGGATGGAAATGCGTAATATGAGTAACGATTAAGAACGTCGATAAATGGTAAAATGACAGGTTCCGAATTCGTTTATAAAATAAAAGACTTAGCCTATAAACGCGGCAAAATCTGCCGATTTATTCCCGAACGCAATAAAGCCGGTCATGGAACGCTATACTATGGCGCCCGCCGGACTATCGTCTGCCACTTTAAAAGTCAATTGAAAACCGGCGCTTATCACGCCATGCTGAAACAACTTGATATCAATCCTCAAGACCTTCGTTAGGAGAAAAATGTGCGATGGAATGGAATCGTTTCGTTTTTCCATTTTCCGTAATTCCAGACGATATCGACGGCGGTTTTATCGTAACTTTTGAGGATTTTCCCGAAGCCATTACGCAAGGCGAGACGTTGGAAGATTGTATGCTTCAGGCGGAAGATTGCCTGGAGGAAGCCATTGCGGCGCGTTTGAGCCGAAACGAAAATATTCCTCTTCCTTCACCCCCTCAACAAGAGCAATTCCTCGCCCTTATCTCCGCTCCCATGGCGGCGAAGGCGGCCTTGCATCTCGCGATGCGGGAAGCGAATGTGGATGCCATCGGCCTGGCGGACAAGATGAGGGGCGATGAAAAAACAATGATGCGCTTGCTCAGTCCCCGCTATGCTTCAAGAATCTCCCTCATCGAATCCGCTCTTAAATCTCTAGGAAAACGACTCCTCATTTCCACGACAAACGCCGATAGAAGCGAATATAATTCGTAACTCATGTTACGCACTCCGTGTTCCCTCGCCCTCTGGGAGAGGGATTGGGAAAACAGTAAATTTACCTGAAAATGGCCTTTCTGCGTAACATGAGTTCGTAAATTCCAACGAACCTCATCCCCTCACTTTCTTCGCAATCAACTCCTTCACCAATTCCGGATTCGCTTTGCCTTTGCTTTTTCTCATCGCCATGCCTAAGAGAAAGTTCAGGGTTTGGTCTTTGCCGTTTTTGAAATCCTGGACCGGGCCGGGATTTTCCGCCAGAACCTCGTCGACGATTTGTTCGATCGCGCCAGAGTCGCTGACAGCTTCCAGCCCTTTTTCCTTGACGATTTCCGATGGCATTTTGCCGGTTTCCTGGATATCGCTCAGGATTTTCTTGGCGATGTTTTGGTTGATGGTTCCCTTCTCCACCAATTGCGCCAGTTCCGCGAGATGCTTGGGTTGGATGGGATGCTCCGTAATATCGAAATCCTCGTTTAGGTCGCGCAGAATGTAAACCATGATCCAATTGCTAAAGGTTTTAGGCGCCGGATGCAGGCGGCAGCATTCTTCGAAGTAATTCGCCACGGCTTTGTCTTCAACGAGCACGCCCGCGTCGTAATCGGGAATGCCGAATTCTTTTACGAAACGCTGGCGCTTGGCTTCGCGCAATTCGGGCAGGCTGGCTTCCAGGCTCTGCAGGTATTCCCATTCCAGAACAATGGGCGGGATGTCCGGTTCGGGGAAATAGCGGTAATCCTTAGCCGTCTCTTTGACGCGCATGGGGCGGGTTTCGCCGCGTTCGTCGTCCCACAGCCGCGTCTCTTGAATAACGCGCCCGCCGTCTTCCAGAATTTCCGTCTGCCGTTCGATTTCGTAATCGTAGGCCCGCAGAACGGCTTTCATGGAACCAACGTTCTTCACTTCCACTTTTATGCCCAGTTCCTTCGTTCCCGCGGGACGGAGGGAAAGGTTCAATTCGAAGCGCAGCGAGCCTTCCTGCATCTTGCAATCGCTCACTTCGAGATAGCGCAGCATACTGCGCATGGTATTCATATAGGCTTCCACTTCTTCGCGGCTTTCCATGTCGGGTTGGCTGACGATTTCCAACAAGCTGGTTCCCGCCCGGTTTAAATCGACCAAAGAGATGGGGCGCGATTTATAGGTTTGGTGGATCAATTTCCCCGCGTCTTCTTCCAAGTGAATGTTATGTATGCGGATATCCTTCGTCCGGCCGTCTTTGAGATAAATGCGCAAATTCCCATTCCGCGCCAGCGGCTGGTATTCCTGGGAAATCTGGTAATTTTTTGGCAGGTCGGGATAGTAATAGTGCTTGCGGTCGAAGACGGTCGTTTCGGGAATGCTGCATTGCAGCGCCAATGCCGCTTTCAGAGACATCTCGAAAGCGGCGCGGTTGAGGGTCGGCAGCGTCCCCGGCATTCCCAGGCATACGGGATTGACCTGCGTATTCGGTTCTCCGCCGAAAGCCGCAATGGCGCTGCTGAAGACTTTCGATTTAGGGGCTAATTCGACGTGGGTTTCCAATCCGGCAACGGGTTCGTATTCCATCTATCCTCACCTTGGCTATACTGAATGAGCCGTCATAATGGACGAATCGGCGAAAGGAATTTTTCATCCGCAGCGAAGACCAACTGGCCGCTGCGCCGTTCGCCGTCAGGTACAATGCAGGCGGCTAGGAACCAGCCTGATCCATTGTAGCCATTCTCTCTCCGGCGCCAAAGGCGGCGATGCGGCGGCGGAGAAAACGGGGGATCGACTCGCAAAATATGAACGCATCGCTCAGGCCGCCCTTATCCAGCAACCGAAAATATACCCTTCCTTCCGGACGTTTTCTCGCCGTTCAACTTTTTCTATTTCTGACAGCTTGGATATGGCATCGCGTTCTTACTCTAGGAACGCAGCCGCCTATTCTCGATTACGCCGGGATTTTGTCTTTATTGATTTCTATTCGTTTTTTATTCGCCGTTTTATGGATTTACGCCGTTTTGCTTTTCGTTTGGGACCGCTGGGGCGGCGAGGGCGTTTTCCGTTGCGCGGAAGGAGCGGTTTGGCTGCTTTTTCTCGCCGCCGTGATTTGGATCGACCGCCGCCCTTTGACGCATGGACTCAATTCCTCCGGCGATCACTTGATGCAATTCACGCTCTCCGTCCTTACGGAATACAATCTCCTGCATCGCGGCTGCCTAACGGGCTGGTGCACCGCCTACGGCATGGGTTTTCCCCTCAATGATCTCTACCCTCCCGGCGGCAATCTGGCTTTTTGCCTGATGCGCGCATTGACGCTGGGATTGATTTCCCAAAATTGGATTTACACCGCCTGCACTTTTCTTTCCTATATCGCCTTCGCCGCCTTGCTTTATTGCATCGTTCTCCGTTGGTTTGGACGCCTCTCCGGCCTGATTCTGCTCTTTATGTTGATCCTGGATGGCGGGGATGGCCTATTTTATGGATGGCCTCAATTCTTCAACATCGGCTTATGGAATGGGGGATTGGGCTTGGCCTTGATGTTCTACGCTTTTTCGGAGTGCTCCATTTCGCCATTTCCCCCCTCGCGGCGGCGCGCGTGCGGCGTTATCTTCAGCATCGCCGCCAGCATCCTATTGCATCCCATTTTTATTTTCCTGAATGGACTATGGATTTTACTGCGGCTGGCCGCCGGTTACGCTAAAAAAACTCTCGGCCAAGAACTATCGCCTAACGGCGGCGGCGCGTCTTCCTCCATTCGCTGGCTTCCCATCGCGTTGTCCGGATTCGCTATATCGGCTTTCTGGTGGATTCCTTTCGCCGCCAGCCGCTATTGGATTTTCTCATATGGTTTTTGGGGAAGAATCATGCTTGATCCTGGACGCGCATTCTGGGACGGCTCCCTTTTTCCCAAAACCGCGGCGGTTCTCGTCGTCATTGGCTGCGGCGGGATCATAGCGGGACTCTTCTCTAGGCGGCCGTTCTTGCGCTTGCTTTCTCTATTCTGCCTCATCAACCTTTTCGGCGGGACGGAAACGGCGCGCCATTTTTTCTCCTTGGAACCGGCGCGTCTTTTTTTCGAACACATGCAAGTCGAACGGCTCGCCGCCGCCGGTAAAAGCGGCTCGTTTCTTTTAGGCGCGGGTTACTTAGGCGTTTGGATTGCGGAAGCCTGGAAGACGGGGGAGGGAAACCGGCGATTTCTCAAGGGGAAAAATTGGATATGGTCTGCTCCCAGTACTCGGCGATTTTCTTTAAAGGCGATGCTGTCCGATCTCGGCGCAATCATCCTGGCAGTAATATTTCTCGCTCCCGCCATCGTACAAGGCCGCGCGGCGGCGTTGAGCGCCTGGCGCTGGCATATTGAACCCGTTTCCCGCCTGGTCGAATCGCCTCCAGGAACGCCCGCCCATTGGACTGACTATTTGGAAGCGCTCGACTTTCTCAAAGTGCGGCGCCAGCAGGATTCCGCCCGCTTTTTTCTCGATTCCCCCATTCTCCCCATCCGCGCCTTGACCACGGAAGCTTGGGGCATGATATCCGCTCCCGCGTTCAGTTCCCTCGGCATCTACGTTCCCTATTACATGCCCGCCATCATCTTGGGCACTCGCCCCCATTTTCTAGAGGATTGGGAATTGGATCTGGCCAATGTGAAATACGTTTTGCGCCGGAAAATCGCTCCTCCGGGCGAGTTCGATGCGTTGAAAGGCCTGACTTCCATTTACGAAAACGAAAAACTGATCGTCTATCGGCGCGAATCCTGGTCGCCCAAAGGCTGGCGCGTCTACGGCCCCGCCAAAGTTGAGCCGCTGCCCGCCAGCGGCGCCGTTCTGCGTTTCCGCATCAGCGGCGCCTCGGCTGAATCCTATCTCCGTCTCGGCGTTTCCCGCTATCGCAAATGGAAGGCATATCTTAATGGCCGCCCTGTGGATTCCCTCCTCCCCGCCTTCTATTGGGAACCGGTCGAAGCCTGGAAAATGATCGGAGTCGCTCTGCAGGATGGAGAGTTGGAAATCCGTTACGAATCGGAATGGATCGACGTCTTCGCCCGGCTGTTCAGCCTGGGCGCTCTATTGGTTTTGACGTTAGTCATATGGAATTGGAAACGCATCGTTTCCTTCTCTTTCCATCCCCGATATGAATTCATTTCCGGCAAAACCGTTTCTGCCTTGCAAATCGCTTTGCCGGTCATAGCGGCGTTCTATCTGGCGACCGCTCTCCTGGCGAAAAGAAGCGATGTTGCGCTTGGAGTGCGTTATTTAGGCCTCTACGCCGATCATGTAAGCCGCCGAGACCGCCTGCCCGACGGCGAGAAGGACCTTTGCTTCCAAATGGAATTCGTCAAGACGGGAAGTTATGGAAGAGCCGCTGCTTTGGACCTGATTCAATTCGATCCCGAAAAACCGGAAAGGATTCTCAACCGCTGGTCAACGGCTATCGGCGGAGGCTGGCCCATCGCGGCGATGGATGCGTCGGGAACTCGCTGCGACCGGGCGGACGGCGGTGTAGATTTGCCCAATTCCCGGCGGCAAAGCTTGCTCCTCTTCATCTCGAGTCCATTCGAAAAAGGCCCCCCCAATCCGCTTCTCGTCAAAGGGATTCTCACTTATAAGGACGGTGCTGTCGAAGAAATTTCTCCTGTTCCTTAGTACTCTATGACATTAGTAATTGTCCCCTCGCCCTTTGGGCTGATCTTTACCCACAAGTATTGAGGTATTTATGAATGCCTGAATCGGGATTGTCGGGAATAAAGAATAACCAAATTGGTTAGTCAACCCGCCGTTAAAACGACGGACTATTGTCGTTTGCCCCTTTCAAGGGGCATTTGATAATAGCTCAGCCTTTCAAAGCTGGGAGAGAAAAACGCATGTTAACTCCATAGAATCCGACTCGTCCGTGAAATCTGCGATTCGAAATTTTCGTGGTATTCGCGCCCTTTCGTGTTTTCGTGATTCGAAAACGGAAAAAGAAATGAAACCTCCTTCCGCCATTGATTAATGGGGCGCCTAGGGCAAGGTTGTTTTTGCCCTTGAGTAATCCCCTCGACTTGTGGGTAAAGATCAGGCCCTATGGGAAGGTTAGGGTGAGGGGGGTTATTCAACAATGAAACGTTCAAAATCAAATGTCATTGAATACTTAGCGGCATTTTAGAAAATCCAAGGGCGACGTGGATAATTCCACGCCGCCCTTCAAAATAAACACTCAACGTTTACTAATTAATACAAACTCCACTCCCCAATATCTGCTCCCGCGCTGAGCGTGATGACTCCGTAGGAGAGTTCGTTATGGGGATAGCCGTTCCAATTCAATTGGGATTTGCGGTTCGCCCCGTCATCGTCATTCTGGCAAACGTTGAAGCCCATCGGAGTGCCGTCGGCAGGAGCGACGATCGCCGATTTATTGACTTTAAATTCGATTTGATAACCTTTGGATGTTTTGGAAGCTGCCGCTTCCCAATCCGTTCCGAAGGTTGGATTGAGGGCTTCGTTATCTCTCCATGCGCCGATGGGCGTGTAAACGTATTGCCCCTCAAATCCTACCGTGCCCGCGCCGCTGTTGCGGTCCAAATCCGAATCAAAGAAGATTTCCACGGAATCGTCTTCCCAGGTGGAACCGTCTTCGGAACCGGCGGCGGCGGAATCGGTTACGATGAGATCGTCCGTGCAATCCACAGCGACGTAAATCGCATCCGCATCGTGAGTCGCCATAAAGGAGAAGGAATGATCTTCCGGCAGCCATTCGTCGCTCCCAGCGTCAACGGCGTATACTCCGGTATAAGGATTGATCGGAACATTAGGCGCATTGCCGTATTCGCCCGCGCTGATAACGCCATCCAGCTTGGGGGCGGCGGTTTTAGGAGCGGTATAAAACCGGCGTCCGAACAACAGGTTGCCGTATGTGGCTTCCACGTGAGTAGAACCAATCCATATATACTGGTTTTCCAGCGTCCCGCCGTCGTCATCGTCATTGATAGCGATGGTGAAACCGATAATAGCTCCTTCTTGGGGATTGCCGATCGTCTTCATGGAGATGCGGAATTCCGCGTCGTATCCTGTATCCGTCCATTCCGTTTTGGCAAACCATGCTTTATCTTCACCATAGCCGGGATTGCCCGCTTCCGCCTCGCGGTAGGCGTTATTGACTGTAATAACGTATTGTCCGCCGGTATTGACGACATCGGGATTGGTTCCCGTAGTGTCGCGGCTTCCGAAGTTGCTGTTGTCGCCATCGACGAAGACTTCCACGCTGTCGTCTTCCCAGGTGTTGCCGTTCTGCGATCCAGCGGCGGCGGTGTCGTCATACAGCACGTCATCCGTTACGCGCACGGCTACATAGAGGTAATTCGCATCGTATCCAACATAGATTTGAGCGCCGAAATCGGTCGGATCGATTGGTCCTGAGCCCTCGTAGCTTCCGCCCCGGATGTAATCGTCCAGATTTTCATCCCAAACCATGCGCCAATAGGAATCGGTTCCACCCTGGCGAGCGCCCGTCGCCCTTTGCCACGATTCCCCGCCCGCAAGATCGATGACGCCATCGATAACCGGCGGAGTATCCAACGGCAAGACGGTTTGCGTCTTGGTGTTATCCAACGTCGCCCGATCCGCGGCGGCGAAGCCCGTAAACAACGCCAACATCGTGCACAACAAAATCGTTTTCCTCATAGCGTAATTCCCCCTTCGATCAATAGAGTTTTAATGGAAGATGAACCATCTTCCAATACAATCATTAAAAATACAATAAAACAAATAGTCATGTCAATGAATTTTTTGATTTTATTGCATTTATTTTTCAATATATAAAGAAAACGGCGGGCTGCGTTTCGCTAAAAGCCCGCCCTGAACCTAACGAATCTTAGTTACTATTAAATCCATCAACCGAGCGATTCCACCGTCCAGTTGACTAAGTCCCACGGCAGCCAAATCTTGTCGCCTTCCAATAAGATAAAAGCGCCGGGGGAATCTTTTACCGCCTCTTTCAGTTCCTGCCAGGTATGCGGTCCGGATTCCGTCTTCATCTTGGCGGCGAACCACCTCGATTCTATATTTCTCGCCTCTTCCGCCCAATCGAAAGCGGCGTTCATGGCATCGGTTGTGTTGAACTTGACGTTGCTGTTTTTACGGTGGGCGGTGATAGATTCGAAATTCTTCGCCAGCCAATCCTTCATCTTCGCTTGCACTTCCTGTTTTTTGGACGCAGGAGGGGCGGGATGGGAAACAGTCTGCGCGGCGGTCAAATCGCTGGGAAGAGGAGGAATATCTTTGGTCAATTTACCCAGATATTCCGGCAGCTGGATGCCGACGTTCTTCGTCAGATTGTGCAACGGGGGCAGCGCTCCAATAAGGCCGGAGACGAAATCCGCCGTAGCCGTCTTGCCGTCCGCTTGCCTGCCGCCGTCCCAAACGGTAACGGAATCGATCTTCAAATTGGAGATGGCCTTTACTTGCTCCTCGACCAATTTGGGCAGTTGTTCCGTAACTAAAAGCATCGCCGCTAATTCGGGAGAATTGCCGCTCGACTTCACCATTTCGGCGAATCCTTCCGCCTTCTTGGTGAGAATCGCCCGCAAGCCGTCCGCCTCGGCCTGCATTAAGGAAAGAATGCCGTCGGCCTCGCCTTTCTTCATCCGCCGAATTTTTTCGGCGTCGGCTTCGGCCATCGTTTCAATGCGGCGCTTTTCGATTTCGACGGGGACGATGATGTTCGCCCCTTGCGTGGCTTCTTCCCGCTTGGCTCTTTGTTTTTCCGCTTTTTCTTCGGCTTGGTAAGCCTCTTCCAACGCCTGAGCAGATCGCACTTTTTCGGCGGCGACGGCCAGCCGTTCCGCTTCCGCCTCTTTCTCGCGGCGGTCGGCGTTGGATTGGGCGATGAGAATGCCCGCCTTGTTTTCGCCGTTGACGGCGGCGGAATGGGCGTTGGCGACGTTGATGCGCTGATCCCGTTCCGCTTCCGCCTTGCCGATCTCGCCATCGCGCTCCTGCTGCGCCACTTTGATTTTGGCTTCGTTGATGGCGCGCGCCGCCGCTTCCTTGCCCAAAGCGTCGATGTAGCCGGAGGCGTCAGTGATGTCTTGGATGTTGACGTTGATCAGCCGCAGGCCGATCTTCTTCAATTCCACCTCGACGCCGGTGTAGATATTTTCAATCAATTTCTCGCGGTCGGCGTTGATCTCCTCGATGGACATGGTGGCGATGACTACGCGCAGCTGGCCGAAGATGATATCCTTGGCTAGGTCCTGAACCTCGTTCATCGAGAGGCCTAGGAGACGCTCCGCCCCATTCTCCATAATCCCCGGCTCCGTGGAAATGCCCACCGTAAAGGTTGAAGGCGTATTGACGCGGATATTCTGGCGGGAAAGCGCGCCTTCTAACTTGATATCGATGGGAACCGGCGTCAGGTCGAGAAACTGATAATCCTGAATGATGGGCCAGATAAAGGCGCCGCCGCCGTGGTAGCAGCGGGCGGACAATCCTTTGCCGTCGACGACCCTCCTGCCGCCGATCCGCCCATAAACTACCAAAATGCGGTCGGAAGGGCATCGCTTGTAGCGCGTCGCAAAGCCGAAAATGATGACGAACAACGTCAGTATGGCGCTGCCGGTTAGAATGATGTATTCCATAACCTTCGCTCCTTTGTCTATTTATTCTTGAAAATTGTAAGATGGGTCGCGTTTTTCGATCCATGGTATTGCCGATAGTAAGGGTTGGATCAATCAACGCGATCCATCCTGCTTGCTATTTTTTCATGAACAAAAAAAGTAGAACTCCCAAGATTATTAAGCCGCCAAAACCTATTAGCATCCATATCCATTCCGAAAATATCAATATGACATCTCCTTCGAATGTAAGGTTCTTATTTATTCATGTTACGCAGCTAGTAATGCCATATAATCGCCTCATCCCAGCCTTGAAAGGCTATTGCCACATGCCCCTTTAAAGGGGCAAACGGTAATAGCCCGCCGTTTCAACGGCGGGTTTAGGAAGGGATTTCTTTTTCGCGTCTTTCTTTTCATTTCGTGTTTTCGTGATTCAATCGACGATCCCAATATCGCCTTAATGTTTTTCTTCGCGCGTAACATGAGTTATTTATTCGCGATTCTTCGCACCAGAAAAACCACGACGCCTAAAATCATAATGGCGCAGATCGTAAGCAGAATGGCGTTCATGATCGTTGCTCCTTTCCTTATTCCTTTTTCGCTGGGGAATCCAGCGGTTCGACGAGGACCGTCGCCGGATCGATGACGTCCACGACTTTAACCCGGACGTTGCCTTTCAATTTTTCCGGGGCGGTGGTGAAGGCGGGAACGAAGCGCACGCGGCCCTGCACCATAATTTCGATTTGCCCCGGTCCGGACATGTTGGGCGGGATGGGAGAATAGACGCTGCCGATAATGCCGATGGCGTTGCGGTAGTTGATATTGCCGCTCTCCCGCAACCCATAAAGCGCCTTCATGACGTAAAAAACCGCCAGCATAAAACAAACGCCAACGAACGTAGCGATCAGCAGCGATCTTTCCAAAGAATATCCATGCTTCAAGCCGATGACGCCGGTCCAGCCGAAGCCGGTGAAAAAAGCGACGACGGTGCGCACCGATAAAACGCCGTAACCGGTGGGATGATCGACTCCGGCGTCCGGCGACAGATTGACCGCATCGTGAAAACTGGTCGCATCCGCCGCGCCGTGCGCATCCGCGCCAATCAGCATCAATATCGTTTGCAGCAGCAGAATCAACGTGGAAAGAATGCCGATGGCGTAAAAAAACTGCAATTCCGCTTGAAGAGAATTCCACCATTCCGACATGGCTTTTCTTCCTTTTCGATAGGGATGGTTTGATTTTCAAAATTGCATTATCGCCATAACAAAATTAAAAAGAAATCATCATTCGTCCATCGTAACAGTTCAGCCGCCTGAAGTAAGAAGAGTCGTCGAAAAATAATTGATTGTATAATTTCCCCCTTTACAAATTTCCTTATCCCATCTATGACTATCAATATAGTATACACATTGAATTGTAGTTG